>JAISQK010000294.1 GCA_031274255.1 Planctomycetaceae bacterium
GACATTTCGGACACAAATTTAACTTTTGCATGGTTTTTCTCCTGTTTGGAAAAATGGTTTGATGATTTTCGAAAACGTTTCACGAAAATTTAACACCGGATTGACACAAATCAACCTGATAGCTGCAATTTTAATCGCGACAATTCCCAAAGTCAAGCGGGATTGTCGCTTTTTCGGGAATTTTTTAATGAGAAAAATCCGTGAGGGTTTGGCATGAATTTTGCTGGTTTTCCTAACCCTATTCCGTAGAACTGAGACAAACTGCCAATTTGACATTATCGGTGAATCGATGATAAAAATCATCAAAAAGAACAATTTTGAGACCATAATACAGAATTATCATTAAAATAGGAATATTCCATTTTTTCTGTTTTATTTTGCCTATTTTTCCGATTTCGTATTAGGATAGTCGCAAATTTTGCGGCATATTATTTAAGAATTGGCTGTTTTAGGACACCATGTCTAGAAATACTATCGTACTATGATATATAATTAAATGGAGGAAATTGCCGACGATTCAATGGAATGAATCATATTATTTTTCTTTTTCGGTATTTGTGTTTTTCGTAAGTTTTGATCCTGTCACGAGTAAGGCTGATTGATGAGTGTAGAGCAATCCATGGATGTCCAATTAATTGAGCAGACAAAGCAGCAGATTCGTGCTTTAGTCAACGAAATTACACAAATTTCCAAGTCGGACATCCCTCCGGAAGATTTTCATGGCGAATTTCTGCCGCGTGTGATTTCCGCCCTCGCCGCGACAGGTGGTGCCCTTTGGACGCTCGACCCGAACGGCTCGCTTTCGCTGGCTTACCACGTCAATATGCGTGAGACGAAACTCCAGGATGACGAAGAAGCCAACAAACGTCACAGTCGTCTTTTGTACAAAATTCTGCGGTCCGGCGAAGGGAGTCTTGTTCCGCCGCACACCGTTTCGGAAGGGAGTGAAGAGGAAGGAAATCCGACCGATTTTCTCCTCGTTTTCGGTGTCATTAAGACGGAACTGGAAACCATCGGTCTGATTGAGATTCTTCAGCGTCCCGACACCAGCATCACGACGCAGAAAGGGTATCTCCGGTTTTTGGAACAGATGACCGGTTTGGCTTCCGACTATTACAAAAACCGTCAGCTTCGGAATTTCGGTGACCGGCAAAATCTCTGGACGCAACTGGAGGAATTCACGCGGACGATTCACGACAGCCTCGACCGTCGGGAAACCGCTTACACCATCGTCAACGAAGGCCGCCGGTTGATTGAGTGCGACCGTGTCAGCATTGCAATCCGCCGCGGAAACCGCTGTTATATTGAAGCAGTGAGCGGTCAGGATTTGCTGGACAAAAGATCCTCCACGGTCAAGCTTCTCGGAAAACTTGCCACATCGGTGGTGCGGAGCAACGAACAGGTCTGGTACACCGGCGACGGCTCCAACCTTGCCCCGCAGGTGGAAAGAGCTGTTGACGATTATGTCGATGAATCGCATACCAAAATGGTGGTGGTTTTTCCGCTTGTGCGGAACCGTCTCACCGAAGAAGAGATGGAAGACCCTAAAAACCGGAAAAAGCCGGAACCGCCGTTCGGCGCAATCATCGTCGAGCAGATTGAAGACAACCGTATTCCGGAGCGGATGCGGAAACGGATTGAGATTGTCGCCGAACACACCTGTTCCGCGCTCGGCAACGCGATTGAGCATAACAATGTCTTTTTGATGCCGCTGTGGAAATTTATCGGGAAGTCGCAGTTTCTCTTCGCGGCAAGGACGCTTCCGAAAACTGTCACTGTGACACTGGCCGTGATTGCGGTGATTTTGGCACTGATTTTTGTGAAGATCGATTTTTACATGCACTCGCCCGGTACGCTGGAACCGTTGGAAAAAGCTCACGCTTACGCGCGGCTCGACGGCAACATCAAGCGGATTTTTGTCACGCACGGCGACAAGGTTCAGGCGGGACAGCCGCTCATTGAAATGCAAAGTACGGAATTGGAAGTTCAGTTGAAACGTTCTTACGGAACATTGCTTGCGACAAACGAACGTATCGAATCCATCCACAAGATGATGACCTATTCCGCTCAGGAAGTCTCTCCCAGCGAAATGTCGCGGCTTAACTCCGAGTTTCTTTCGCTTAACGTGCAGTCGGAAAGTGAAAGAGAACGGTTGAAACTGCTGCAGCAACAGTGGAATGATCTCGTCGTTTACGCGCCAATCAACGGGGAAGTGGTTTCCTGGGACATCGAACAGACACTTCAGGGACGGCCGGTTGTGCGGGGACAGCAATTGATGGAAATCGCCAATCCTGACAGTCTCTGGATCCTTGAGCTTCAGGTTTCAGAAAAGCGGATCGGCCATATTTTGAAATATCAAAAGAAAATCCGTGAGGAGAACCCGAATTCCCAGTTGTCCGTCAAATTTGTGCTGGCGTCCGAGACCGGCAAAACGCATTACGGTAAAGTCATCAGCATTCATGACCGTGCCGAAGTTCGCGGTGAAGCGGGAAACACGGTACTCGTCAAAACGGCTCTTGATGATCCTGAGTCGCTGCCGGATTTCCTCAAACCGGGACTTGATGTGAGCGCCAAAGTTTACTGCGGCAAAGCGCCGGCAGGTTACGTCTTCATCCATGAAGCGATTTCCTGGTTCCAGAGAACCGTTTTGTTCTGGTTTTAGGAAAAGACTTCAAGAAACTTAAAATTCAACCCTCCTTTATTGACAGGTCTCTGCTTATTATGCTTATTCCGCCATTCATTGTGATTACCGCTTTACAGCTCGCCGGACCGCAGGATGCGGATGTCTCACAGATTCCTCCGTGGCAGGATATTCCCGCGAATGTCCAGTCCGTGAAACCGGAAGGTGTTCCTTTTCCGCCGCCGGTCGGACCGTCGTTGGAAAGGAATCCGGCAGCGAATATTCCGGGAACTCCTCCCGTCATGCCGCCGGAAATGCGGACAACATCACCTGCATTATCACCATCTGTATTGTCCGCACCGTCACCGGAATCCTCCGTACCGGCAGTCTTCGGTGTGACCGGAGGAAATTCCGCGGCAGATATGGTGCATCAACCTTTCGCCGCGCCGCCGTTTTCCTCGTTTTCCTTGTTCCCCCCGGAAAGAGAAGAGATTTTCGGCAAAACGATTGTGTATGAGGATCGGATTGAAATTCGAAGTGCCGCGGTGAAGGAAGATTACGCTCCGGTCATCGGTTCGCAGATCACCGGGACAATCATCGCCATGCAAACGCCGAAATGCGACCGTTCCGGGAGAGTGATGATGGCTTCCGACGGCAAGCCGGTCATGATCGACATCCGTCACGGAACACTTGTTTTTAAGGATCAAATCATCTGTCAGCTTGACGACCGTCCTCAACAGGCCCAGAAAGCTTACACCGAATCCAAACTGGCCATTGCCAAACGGGAAGCGGAAAAAACGATTGAAGTGGAGTATGCCGATGCCGGCAGCAAAGTTCAGAACGCACTTTACAATATTAGTTTACGGGCCAATGAAAGAATCGCCAACGCGGTGGCGAATGCGGAATTGATCTATCAGTATCTTCAGTGCGTGCAGGCTCTGCTTCAGGTGCAAAAGGCGCAATACGATTTGGACACGAAAAAGATTGAGCTGGACATGCACCAGCAGGAATTGAATGTCGCCGAAACGGAAGTCAAATTACGGCAGATACGCTCGCCCATCAACGGAATGGTGGTGAAAATTGCGACGGAAGCGGGAAGCGTTGTCCGTGAAGGGGAACCGATCATGAAGATTGTTCAATTGGACAAACTCAAAGTGGTCGGCAAAGTGGAGTGTCTGAAAGTGGATCAGCGGATGATTGATAAAAAACATGTGACGATCAAAGCGACCTACCCCGGCGGACATGTCGAGGAGTTCGAAGGATTCGTCCGTTTCGCAAGTCCCATGATCGAAAGCGGACGGACGTTCGAAATCGAAGTGGAGGTCACCAATCGTCGGGACGGGGATTTCTGGCTTCTCGGTCCCGGCAAATTTGTCGATCTGACCATTCCGCTGTAGCGGCGGCGACGGCGAAATGAATGACGAACACGGACATTGTAATCAGTACATGAAATAAATTCCATGGTTTCACTCACAGACAGTCTGGTTTCCAGTTCCGCACGCAAATTGCCGATCAAGATACGTCCGGACCTCGGAAGCAGGAAACATCAGTACCAGGGGCGGAGTTACTGGGTTGTCAAAGACCCTGTCGGTTCGAAGTATTTCCGCTTTCAAGAGGAAGAATTTGCCATTCTTCAGCTTCTCGACGGTTCACGGAGTCTCGACGAAGTCAAGGAGGATTTCGAGTCGCAGTTTCCGCCGCAAAAGATCACACTTGACGAACTTCAGAGCTTCATCGGACAACTGCATCAGAGCGGTTTGATTCTTGCCGGTGTGCAAAATCAAGGCCATGAACTGAACAAACGCGGCAAAAAGAAACAGCGTCAGATGTTGATCGCGGCGGTCTCCAACATTCTGGCGGTCCGTTTCAAAGGAATTGACCCGAACAGCCTTCTCACGTGGCTGGAACCGAAGTTCCGGTTCATGTTTTATCCTGTGACGGTTTTTTTGTGCATGGTTCTTTGGGCTTCCGCGGCAGGACTGATTCTGGTGGAGTTCGATCAATTCCGTTCCAAACTTCCGGGGTTCCAGTCGTTTTTCAGTCCGAGCAACATCTTCCTGTTGAGCGTCATGCTGGGAATCACGAAGATCATTCATGAGTTCGGACATGGAATCACCTGTAAGCATTTCGGCGGAGACTGCCACGAAATGGGAGTGATGCTGCTGGTCCTGACTCCGTGTCTGTATGTGAATGTGTCGGATTCGTGGATGATTCCGAGCAAATGGAAACGCGCCATGATCGGTGCCGCAGGGGTTTATGTGGAATGCACACTGGCCGCAATTTGTACGTTCCTTTGGTGGTTTTCCCGACCGGGACTGTTCAACTACCTTTGTTTGAACGTGATGTTCATCTCCTCGGTCAGCACGATTGTCTTCAACATTAACCCGCTGCTGCGTTACGACGGTTACTATATTCTGGCGGACTTGCTTGAGATTCCGAACCTGCGTCAGAAAGCGACGAAGATTCTCTCGAAAAAATCGATGGAATGGTTCCTGGGAATGGAACAGCCGGACGACCCGTTTCTTCCCAAGCGGAATCAGGGACTTTTCATTGCCTACACGATTGCCGCGGTGTGTTACCGCTGGGTGGTGATGGCGTCAATCCTTTTTTTTGTGTACAAGATTTTCCAGTCCGTGGGATTACGGGTCGTCGCCCAAATGATCGCGGTCATGTCGCTTTACGGACTGCTCGTGATGCCGGTGATTCAAATGATCAAATTTTTCTATGTTCCGGGGAGAATTTACAAAGTGAAACGTGTTCGGTTCTTATTGTCGCTTTCCGTTATTGTCGGACTGATTGCGCTGATTCTGTTTTATCCGCTTCCGTACCGTGTTTACGCACCGTTTACGGTTCAGCTTCAGCAGGACGCCAAGCAGATTTACGTGCCGACCAAAGGAGGGATTCTGACCTCGCTGAATGTGCAGGCGGGGCAGCAGGTTTCCGCCGGTCAGGTGCTCGGACAGCTCACGAATCTCGAATTGCAGATGGAGATTCAGGATTTGAACGCTCAGGTGAAGAAGGCGGAAGAGGATTTGAAAAATCTGTATTTGGAACAGAATATCGATCAGACCGCCGGGGCGCAAATTCCGCAGGTCGAAGAAACGCTTCTGGCACTTCAAGGACAGCTTGAGGAAAAAAAGCGGGAACTTCAGGAAATGACGCTTGCGGCGCCCATTGCGGGAACGGTGATTCCTCCGGAATGGCGGACGTATCGGGAACTTCCCGGCGGTCAGCTTTCCGGTTGGTGGGGAACGCCGCTCGAACCGCGAAACACCGGTGCGTCGCTCGAACGGGGAACGCTGTTCTGTGAAGTGGGCGACCCGGCCAAAATGGAAGTCATCATCGTTCTCAATCAGGACAACATCAATTTCGTCATGCCCGGTCAGAAAGTGGAGATGATGTTCGTGGAATATCCCGGGGTGCGTTTCGGCGGCACGGTCAAGGATGTGGAGTCGCGTCAGATGGAAACGATTCCGACACAGCTTTCCACCAAAGGCAAAGGAGAGGTTCCGACAAAGACCGACACCGACAATACGGAAAAACCGAGTTCGCCGTCGTATCGGGTGAGTGTGCTGTTGGACAATCCTGACAGGCTGATTCATGTCGGCATGACGGGACGCGGTAAGATTCATGTCGCCCCGCAGACGCTTGGCCAACGCGCCTGGCGGATTGTCATGCAGGTCTTCAACTTCAAACTTCAGTAAGGCCCCAACGTAGCACGTTGGATCGCACTTGCCTCCCGGCTATGCGGTCGGCTTCCGATGGATCATCTTTCCAACCACTTTTCTTTTTTATTCCGCTTGCGGACTCCGGCGAGCAGCGTGGCACGCTTCACCGTCGTGAGCCGCGACGGGCGGTAGCCTCCCAGCACTTTCGTGCGGTCGGCGTTCATTGCCATCCTTTTTCCGTTTTTTCGTCGATGGACTCCAGTGAGCAACGCGAACGGGTTCATGGCTCTCGGGACGGTAGTCCCATCCGGGATCCAACGCCCGTGCGTTGGCGGAGGAACGAGGGATGACACCTTGACAGGAATATTTTTTCTGGTAGAAGTGAGGCTTCGCGGCAGGGAATCCCGTTTTGTGGGTTGCCGATGGAAATTCCCTGATTTTTATACCTTAAACCATTGAGATGCCATGAATCCGACAGACCCCAAATACAGCCGTTTTGCCCTTGTACGTGAAATGCTGCGTACACCGGAAATCATCCGTTCCTTCAATTTTTCCCAGGGCGAAAAGGTGGCCGCATCCCTCAGGAAGACCGGCCGATTTTTTCTGACCGGGGAAGGTTCCAGCCGGATTTTTCCCGCCAAACGATTCATTTCCTCTCTCCTGAGACGCGGAATCGCTCTTCAGACGGCGACGGAGGGCGGACGGCAATCGCTGGAATACGACCTTTCTCACTGGACGGTCATGGGAGCGTCCAACAGCGGCCAGACAAAAGAATTGATCGAGTTATTTCAGAAGCTGACCGGTGAAAAGCACTCTCAGCTTTTCGGACTGACCGCCAATCCCGGAACCAGACTCACGGAAATGGCAGACTCGATTGTTTTGACCTGCGGAAAAGAGGAAGCGGTCGCGGCCACGATGAGTGTTGTCGAGCAGGCGTTGGTTTATCAGGCCATAGAGACATCGTTAAGCGGCAGTTCTTGCCCGGAACGAAAACAGGAAGCCGGAAAACTCGCGGCGGAAGTTTTGGCGGCGGAATATGATGCGGATTGGATTGCGAAAACGGCGGCGGCTCCGGTGATTTATCTGGCCGGACGCAACAACGGCGTTGCGGAGGAGCTTGCGCTGAAAACCAATGAAATCACCCGTAAACGGAGTCAGTATCTTGAAGGCACCATTGTCGTTCACGGGATTGAAGAGGTGATGAACCCGGAAGATGTGGCGGTACTGGTCGAGCCGTTTGAGCAGGACGCTGAATTTTACAGGAAAAACCTTGTCGAAGGGGTCGGTATGACGGTGATTGCGATTTCCTCGAAACCGACCCTCTTCCCGACCGTTTTCGTGCCGCAATTGCCGGGTTACTGCGAGTATTTTCAGCTTCTGGCGGGATGGAATCTTCTCGTACAAACCGGTGTCGCCTGCGGTATTGACATCGACAAACCGAAACGCGCCCGTAAGATCGGCAATGCGTTTTGACAATATGTTTCGACAATGGAATTTTTATCCGGTATCCTGATGTGATGATAAGGAGAAAACATGCTCAAAGGAAACGCGATTCTCGGACAGAGCGGCGGGCCGACTTCGGTCATTAACGCCAGTCTCTGCGGGATTATTCAGGAGGCATTGAAGCAGAGCGGCTGTATTGAAAATGTTCTCGGAATGCAATTCGGTATCGACGGTTTTATGAAAAATGAGGTCCTCAACCTCGGCGGAGAACGGCCGGAAATCATTGAACGGCTCAAAACAACGCCGTCAAGTGCCTTGGGGAGCTGCCGTCACAAACTTCAGGATTCGGAGCTTCCGAGGGTTCTGGAACAGCTGAAAAAATATAACATCCGTTACTATTTTCTGATCGGCGGCAATGACACGATGGACACCATTCATCGCGTTGAAACGTATTGCCGCGAACAGGGTTATGAACTCCGCGGTGTCGGCGTTCCCAAGACCGTGGACAATGACCTTTTCGCGACAGACCACACGCCCGGTTTTGCTTCCGCGGCAAGGTTTGTGGCGATGTCGGTGAAACAGGCCGGAATGCTCGCCCGTGACATGAAATGGGTCGATCAATTCGTGATTTTTCAGACCGTCGGACGTTCCGCCGGTTGGCTTCCCGCGGCGGCGGCTTGTGCCAAAAAGAATGCCGACGACGCTCCGCATCTCATTCTTCTGCCGGAGCGTCCTTTCGTGGAGGCACAGTTTCTCGCCGAAGTTCAGACCGCCTATGAAAAGTTCGGCTGGGTCAGTATTGTCTGCGGCGAAGGTGTCTGCGATGCCGATGGAAATCCTGTCAGTGCCTCCGAAACAAAAGACAAGTTCGGAAATCAGGAATTTGGAGCGATGGGAGGTGTTTGCGCCGCAATGACTCTGCATCGGATGCTTCATCTGAAATTCGGATGGCGCGGTGAATTTCAGGTTTGTGAGTCGCTTCAGATGTGCGCCGCCGACCGTGTTGTGCCGCAAGACATGGAAGAAGCCTATCTTTGCGGACAAGAGGCGGTGCGTTTGGCGGTCAACGGCACAAGCGGCGTGATGGTGACGATTTGCCGCGATTCGAATTTTCCGTACCGCTGTTCGCTCGGCACGGCGCCGCTTGCGGAGGTCGCCAATGGAGAAAAGCCGATGCCGGACGAATTCATCTGTTCCGACCGTCTTTTTGTGACGGAAGCATGTCTGGAATATCTGCGTCCGCTCATCGGAGATTTGCCGGATTACGTCCGTTTCGATGCGGTAAAAAAAGACACACCATGAGCGGTTCACGGCGTTTTTGGGACGGATTGGAGCGGTTTTGAAGAAATTCCAGTTGTCCCCTGCATGTTTTCTGCTTTTCGCCGCCCTCCTGACGGAAGGAGGACTCGCGGTTCTGGCGGTGTGTCTCGGCCGGAGCTTCGGGATTCCGGTCGTGTCACGGACAAAATGGGAAGAATCGGCAATCTGGATACAGGCCATCCTTGTGGGAAGTGCCGCCGTATTACCGCCATTGGTCCTTTGCTGGGGAATTTACCGGTTTTCGTGGAAAAGTGTTGAATTGATCAAAAAGTTCTTGGACATTTTCTACAATGATTTTCTCCGTCACTGCCGGATTTGGCAGATTCTGTTCCTTTCGATTCTTGCCGGGCTCGGAGAAGAACTGTTTTTTCGGGGACTCCTTCAAACCGGGCTGATAAAGTGGCTTGCGTGGTTTGGAGCGTCACCGACAGCCGCTTCCGTCAGTGGAATTTTGCTTGCTTCGCTCTTTTTCGGACTCGCACATCCGGTTTCCCGACTTTATGTCATGATCTGCTTTTTGATTGGAATTTATTGCGGCCTTTTGTTTCTCGTGACAGGAAATATCCTCGTTCCGATCTTTTTTCACGCGGAATACGACTTTCTGGTGATCGTTTTGTGGCCGAAGTTTTCGTCTCGCGTTTCGTCACGGTAAAATGGAGGTGGCCCAAAAAATGGCTTGTGACAAGCGGACTTTTCGGGTATAATGCTACTTTGCCGATGATTTCAAACTTTTGAAAAAATTGAAAAATGAGACGAAATTACGCTTCCCGAACAATTCTCAAAAAGAAGACGGTGACGATTGGCAGCGTATTGACGCAACTTCGTTCACAAAAGGGATTCACGCAAAATTTCATTTACGAAGAGATGGAAAGAATCTGGAAGGAAAATGTCGGCGGACTGATTGCGGAACAGACTCGCCTTGGCCGGTTGAATCGCGGAATTCTGGAGGTTTTTGTTTCGAGTGCCGTTATCAGTCAGGAAATTTCCTTCCGTACAAAAGAATTGACCGAAAAGTTGAATGCTGCAATATCCGACAAAAAAATTACCGGTCTGAAATTCACCCTCGCAACATTTTAAATCACAGAAAATCAACATTAAACATATTGAGAGATAGCGGGAAAATATGAGTGACACGAATCATGACGAAAGTAGCGAAAATACGGAAGGCGGAGCAATAGAAGATTTTTCCGTGGAGCTTCAGCCGTCCACGACCCCGGAAGCGAATGCCGAGTACACCGCCAAAGACCTGGAGCATTTGAGCGATCAGGAGCATGTCCGAAAGCGGCCTGCAATGTACATCGGTGATACAGGAAGCCGCGGTTTGCATCATTTGGTCAATGAAGTGGTGGACAATTCCATTGACGAGGCGATGGCCAAGTTCGCCAAAGGGATTTCCGTCATGATCAATAACGACGGTTCCGTCACGGTCGAGGACGATGGACGCGGCATTCCGGTCGAAGAGCATCCTGACCTTAAAAAATCGACGCTCGAAGGGGTGATGACGGTTCTCAAGTTCGGCGGCAAGTTCAGCAAAGGGGCGTATCAAACGTCAGGCGGACTTCACGGCGTCGGCGTGACGGTCGTGAATTTCCTTTCCGAGTGGTGCGAAGTCGAAGTTTTCCGTGACGGGTATGTTTATCATCAGGAGTACGAACGCGGCATCCCGACAGGGCCGGTTACGAAAATCGGAAAGTCCGAAAAACATGGAACCAAAACCACATTCAAGCCGGACAGCGAGATTTTTGCCGACACCAATTTCGACTTCAACACGCTCGTCAAGCGGCTGCGTGATCTTTCCTTCCTTAACCGCGGGGTGAAAATTCATGTCTGTGACGCCCGGACCAATACAGAGGAAATCTTCCATTACGAACGCGGACTGATTGATTTTGTGGAGTACATGAACCGTGCCACCGAACCGCTCCACAACGAAGTGATTTATATCGCTCAGGAAGTCAACAATGTCGGTGTGGAAGTGGCGATTCAGTATTCCGCAGAATACACGGAAAACTTGCGTTCCTACGTCAATAATATTAATACCATCGAAGGAGGAACGCATCTTTCCGGTTTCCGCGCCGCACTGACACGGACATTGAACGCTTACGGAAAAAACGAAAACATGTTCAAACAGCTCATTCCGACCGGTGATGATTTCCGTGAGGGACTGACGGCGGTGATTTCCATGCGGGTGCCGAATCCGCGGTTTGAAGGTCAGACCAAAACCAAACTCGGTAACGGCGAAGTCGAGGGAATTGTCAATTCTGTGGTCGGTGAAGCATTGGCCAAATATCTGGAGGAGAATCCCAAAACCGCGCAAATCATTGTAAAAAAGGGGCTTATCGCCGCGGAAGCCCGTGAAAGCGCCCGAAAGGCACGTATGATGGTCCGTGAGCGGAAAGGGGCACTCAGCAGCGGCGGGATGCCGGGAAAACTGCGGGACTGCACAAGCCGCGAGGTTGATAAATGTGAACTGTATCTTGTCGAGGGAAATTCTGCCGGCGGAATCGCGGAAGGGGGACGGCTCCGCGAATTTCAGGCGATTCTTCCGCTTCGGGGAAAAGTCATCAACGCTTATAAGTCGCGGGACGACAAGGTTCTGGCCAATGAAGAGGTACGGAGTATGATTGCGGCGTTGGGATCGGGATTTGGTGATGACGTTCATCTTGAAAAACGCCGTTACGGGAAAGTCGTGATCATGACCGATGCCGATGTGGACGGTTCCCACATCCGGACACTGCTCCTCACGTTCTTCTATCGGCAGATGTACGATCTGGTCAAGGCGGGACACGTTTTTCTGGCTCAGCCGCCGCTCTTCCGTGTCACGAAGAAGACAGGAAAGAAAGAGTCTTATTATGTTCAAACCGACGAGGAGATGAAACGTCAGCTTCTGGAATACGGTTTACAGGAAGCCCGCTTCAAAACGGAAGACGGCCGTCTCATTGAAGGGGAGGAGATGGAAAATCTCTGCAAAACGCTTGCCACCATTGAAGATTCGATTCTTGCCCTGGAACGCCGCGGAATCGGTTTGCGGGAACATGCTCAGCGGCAGGACCCGGTCACCGGAAGACTTCCCGTTTATCATGTTTACTGGAAAGGGGAGGAATACTGGTTTCACAGCCGTCCGGAACTCGACGGGTTCATGGAGAAAACCAAAACGGAATCCGGCGAGGATGTGACCGTCAGTGCCGATGAAAACAGCGGGGACACGGACAAGGACGCGGCGGACCATTCCAGCCAGCCCAAGCTCCACATTGTCGAGTTGCATGAGGTTCGTTCTCTGAACAAGCACATTATCGGACTGCGTGAGATGGGGTTCGACATCACGGCACTGATGCCGGCGGAGCGAATCAAGCTGGAAGGTTCACGGTACTATCTTAAACGCGGCGACGCGGAGACCGGCATTGACGATCTGCGCGGACTTCTCACCGCGATCCGCAATGCCGGCGGCAAGGCACTGGTCATCACACGGTTCAAAGGACTGGGTGAAATGGACGCGGAAGAACTTCGGGAAACCACGCTTGACCCGTCGAACAGGACGCTTATCAAGGTGACGATGGAGGATGCTTCGGCGGCGGATGACATTTTCCGAATTCTTATGGGAGACAAAGTGGAACCGCGGCGTGAGTTCATTGAGAAACACGCTCTTGAAGTGAAAAACCTTGACGTGTGAGGGAAGCATGCTGCTTCACCGCAGTTGCCTTCGGCCTCAATAACTCGCTCTCGTTGGTCGCTGGAATCCACCGATATATTTTTGTTTTGTGTTCCAAGTGATTTGCTGGAAAGATTTTCCAACTGAGAGCGACCGTACCGAAGGTGCTGGGAGCCTACCGGGATCCAACGCCCGTGCGTTGTCCGCTGCCAACGTAGCACGTTGGATCGCACTTGCCTACCGGCTTCGCGGTCGGCTTCCAATGATCACCTTTCCAGCCGCCTTCCTTTGTTCCGCTCGCGGACTCCAGTGAGCAACGCGAACGGGTTGTTGTTTCGGGACGGTAGTCCCATCCGGGATGCAACGCCCTCGCGTTGCCCGCCGGAGGCAAAGATTACTCCTCAAATCAGGATTGTACCCCCCCAAATCTCTTTTGCAGTCCCCCAATTGCCATTTGTTCCGATGCAATCGTTTTTGCCTCGTGTTTTTTACTCTCGGACTCGTGTCTTTTCACTCTGTTTAGGTGGAAAAAGGCCGCGACTCCGTTATAATTGGCACAATTCTCCCCATCCGAAGAAAAGGCATCTCAGGTGAGTGTGCGAAAACGGTAGCTGTCAGCGTCGGAAATGGCTTGCAGATAAATGAAGCGGGAAACAAAAACGCCGTAAATTGCGGTGTCTTGCAACTCACGGCGGATGTGTACAACAACTCAAATGGGCGATACGGGACTCGAACCTGTGACCCCTAGTAGCTTGTCGAAAAAGAAAAAACAAAAACACGAATCCAGTGTTGGTATTGTAATATATAAAAACAAAGGAGTTACGCAATACCGCCTACACTAACAAGATTTCCGGAATGTGACAAAAAACGTCAGAAAACGCAAGAAAAAGGAACTACTTACTAACTAAACCGCCACAAACCGCCGCAAGAATTTTACTTCATTCCCCGGAAAAACTCCCCGGGGAATTTTTTTGGAAAAATTTTTGAGAAAATGAAATCTTTCTATTAACAAGTTTTCAAGTATCCGATATACTCAATATATAACAATGACACTGAGCAAACGCTCATAACAAAAACAAGGAGATTGAAAAATGACAAAAGAAGAGTACAAAGCCGAACAACTGAAGAATGCCCTGCGGAAAGCCATCACCGCATTGGAACTGGGCAAAGGAAAACGTGAAAGAGAAATGGATGCAAAATGAATTTGAGTGGCTGACAGAAGAACTTGGCAACGTGATCGACAACTACAATGAAGAATAATCAACCATCCAAAACACCCGTCGCCCTTGTGGGGCGGCGGGCATAACAATGACACCTTAACAAAGGAGTCGAAATAAATATATGCCAGATTCCGAAAAAAGTCAATCGCGTCGTGGAGGGGCCAGAGCTGGGGCCGGTCGTCCAAAAGGAATTTACAAACCCATTAAACAGCCGGAACAAAAGGCCGTCACGATCTCCCTGTCAATGCCTGGTGAACTCCATCGACAATTGAAATCGAAAGCGGAAGCGGCGGGGATCACCGTCAATGATGCGATTCGTGAAGCGATCCGAGTGTGGATCTCGGAACAACAATAAAAACTGTGTTGAAAATTTTTGAAATGCCAAAAAATACTACTTTACAGATGCCAAAATGTCGATATACTTATTATCAGAGTTGAGGGCAACAGTTGTTCTCAAAAATTTTAACCACCACCTTGATTGGAGGAAAAAATGGAAAAACTTTACTATCTTATCATCAAAGAAGATGGTCAGGAACGTCAAACCGAAAGTTTAAACGAAGCAAGAAAAGCCTTTCGCTTAGGACTTACTGTTGTTGAATGTAAAATTTGTACAATGTATACGGAGTTCAGTAAAATAGTCATTTCCGTATCAACAGAGCTTCAGTCAATGTAATTTCAACACAGGGACGTCTCACAAAGGCGTCCTTTTATTCTGCGTGAGGATATTATGGGAATCCGTGAATTGCGTGAAAAATACGGGGAAGTCAAAGGAAATATGGCGGTAAATGACGCTGTGAGGTGTGAGGTCCCCGGTGGTGAAAAACTGTTCAATCTGACGGCTTGGTTATTCCGCCAAAAGGATTTGAACGAGCGGGAAAAAAGCACACTTCAAGTCTTGCTTTCTATTCAAATGGAAATGAAAAAACATATTATCCAAAAATACCAACTTAAAAATCAGGAGATTGAAAATGAGTAAGACTAAAAAAATGGGACGGCCAACACTTCCGATGGAAGAACAGCGGAATCAGCGTGTCACGTTGCGATTCACAAGGGAAGAATGGGATACGATTATAGACCAACTTCACGGGCAAGCGGTCGCTGAGGGAATCCGTGAATTGGCCTTAATGTCTGCAAGACGCAAAGAAGCGATAATAAGCGGCGAAAAAATTGCACGGCCTCCGCGATTGAGCCGTGAACAACTCTCGGATATTGCGGACAAATTGATTGCTCCGGTGTTGGAGGAGTCCCAAAGAGAAATCCTCAAGCGAATCAAAAACGCTGTACGAAAGAAACAGCCCACTTCATGATGACGGCGAAGGTTTCTATTCGGATGGTGTCTCAATGGCGGATTCATTGGATTTCAAATAAAAGTCTACCGTTTCAAGAAGTTCTTTTGAGTGCTTGTAAATATCTTCCAGTGATTCCAATTCAATGCGGACATCATTCTTTTGTCCGCTTCCCTGAAAGTTCTTAGGATCATTAAAAATGCCGATATGTTTTTTCCTGATTGAATTAAAATAAAGACGGCACAGCGGTTTTCTGGCATTATCATCAAGGAGAACCGCAAAGTACGATTTGGAATCCCGATAAGTAATACGCGAGGATTCCAGTTTTTGGCACAGGATCGCCTTGATAATACGGAAGCCTTCCAGTTCCTCTTCGGTGGTGATGATACTGTCTTCTTGCCCCGGTTCTTCCGGGAGAGCTTGTGTTTTAGCTTCCTCTTCCGATTTCTTTTGTTCTTCCGATTCCATCGCCGATTTGAACCGTTCCGTAATCAGGTCATTGATATATTGAGTGATGGATCGTTTCAATAACACCGTGAATTGTTCCAGAATCCGCGATGTTACCATTCCGCCATAAGCCTGCTTCGCGAAGTGTTTGACAAATGCTTCCGAAGGTTCCGTGATTTCACGATGAAACGCCTGTCGAAGTTCATTCGTGTATTTGAGTTCGCTGGCTGTGTTCGTGATGCTCTCAACGTCAAACACCGTTTTATGAAATTTCTTGAGTTCGTTAATTTGGACATCTTTAATGGATGTAATATCAAATTCAAGAAACGGTTTTTCATCCATTTTGTTTTCGGCTTCGAGATCGGAATAAAATCGGTATTGAATTCCGTTAGTAAGGATGCCGAATCTCGCAGGCGAAACATGATAATACCGCAAGAGTTGCCCTTCGTGAATGCTGAGATTCTGTTCCCAATGCTTGCATTCGACAAGAATAATTGGCGAACTATCCTTAAAGATCGCATAGTCAATTTTCTCACCTTTTTTGGTTCCTATGTCCGTGACATACTCAGGAACCACCTCTCGCGGATCGTAAACATCAAACCCCAGCAGGCCAATGAAGGGCATGATGAAAGCGTTCTTGGTTGCTTCCTCGGTTTGGATATGTGATTTCAGTTCGGAAACTTTTTTCCCAAGCTGACGTATTTGGTCTTTAAAATCCAT
>JAISQK010000347.1 GCA_031274255.1 Planctomycetaceae bacterium
TGCTTCGAGCAGACGCTGCGCAGCGATCTGATCCGGCGGCTTTCCCGCATCGAGGACACGGGGGACGCCGTGTTGGAAGAGATTGAAGAAATTTTGCTCGTGCGGTTCCGTGCGGAGTCGGCGGAGAGCGGCGGTCGGGCCGGGGGAAGCAATGGCTTGGACGGAGGGAGCAACGGATATATCGAGGGAAGCAACGGCTGGGACGAGGGGAGCGGTGTGAATGTCATTGAGGAAATTCTCCGGTTCGCGGATGACGAGATGAAACAGGAGATTCTCAACAGCCGGGACCCAGGAAACCTTTTTCCAACCGAACGCGACCGCCTCGAAGAGGCTGGGAGCATATCGCCCGCCGGGGCTTCCCGGCCGGGGTGCAGTGGCACACTGCTTATTTGGTTTGGGCATGTTGCAGATCCATCGACCGGATCGGAGCTTTGCCGATAATGGCCGGTGTTTTCCTCCGGTTTTTGTATTCCCCTTCATGCCGGACTTCCACCTGACGGAACCGCTCTTCGGGAAGCAGAATACTGTGAACACGGAGTCCGAATTTGTCGCCGATTTTGACCGCCTCCCCTTTACCGACGGTAAGATTGCCGATCTGAAGGTCGAGCAGCGAATCGCACGACTTGTCAAACTGAATGACCGACCCGACCCCCAACTCCAGAATCACCTTGATGGGACGCCTCGACTCGGCCAAAACCGCGGCCACCGGAAGTTTCACCTTGAGCAGACTTCGGGTGAAACCGGGAAGATCGTCTATGGTGAGTTGTTTTGAACCGTCGGTCTCGTAAAAGGAAGGAGTCTCAAATGGTCCGAAACCGTCACCGATTTCCGTTGACTGTCCGGAGGTATTGAGTCCGGGAATCGGCGGAGGCGGTATGTTCAATGTCGAGGCGGACGGTACGTCGTAAGCCTTCATCGGCTCGTTCATCGGCCAAAGCATCAGGATTTTTTCCGCGGCGGTTTCCGTTTTGACCTCAATTTCCACAAAACCGGGACTTTCCCCGATATTCCCCTGAACAACCGCTTCGACAAGGTCGGAAACAATGCCCGCTTGAAAATCGTCCGGGAAAAAGTCTTCAGGAAGAAGCGTCATTCCCCATTCCTGAGAAAGCGTTGTGAGTTTGCTTTTTCCAGTGGCATCAGGATGGTCGCACCATTCAGGGACGAGTCCTGTGGACTTAGGAATCAAAATTCCGCAACCTTTTCCCGTTGTGATGGGAATCATCAGAAGACCGGAGGTACGGAATCCCTTTTCGATTGCCGACACAACAAGTCCGCCGGACTTAACCGCTTCCAGTGACTGAAGTTGCAGGCCAAATGCACGGGAAAACGCTTCAATGGCTTCGGCGGCACCGTTTTTGACGGCCGTGAGGAAGTCCGGCACCGCGGAGGAATTGTAGTCACTCATGATTTTTGTGTGTTGAAAAACGGCTCAAAAATGGAATTTCCTGAAAAATTTATAAGATCATTGTCTCTGCTGAAGTCTACGACATCCCGGTTATCGGAATTTTGGGAATCTTTCCTTGATTCCATTAAAATAATGACAAAATTAGACAAGTCTTTGGGGAAAATAAGACGAAAATAACACAAAATCGTTAAAATCCCTGAAAATGGTCTTTACTCACACGGCGAAAAAAGGCAAAATACCGGAACGTTCGGACGGCATACAGGATGATGTTGTCCGCCGCGTGAAGCTAGAACATTGAGAGACCGGATCATCCGGATATTGATTTCTGGTTCGGTTTTTTGTTTCCCCCGCAAAATCAAGTTAAGGAGAACTTCAAATGAAAAAAATGTTAACTCTCACGGCAATTTTCGCCGTCATCGCAACGTTGGGTCTGTCTCATTTTGCCGCCGCGCAAGCACCGCAACCGCCTGTGCAACAGACCAAGGCACCGATTCCCTTCATGATTGTCGATCTTGTGGCTCTGATGGAGTCGCATCCGATGCGTCAGACCGAATTTAAAAGTTTTGAAAAAGAAGTCAGCGATGCCCAGCAAGTGATTATAGCCAGACGTAATCAAATCAAGCAGGAACATGAGGCTGCAATGAAGTCTTATGCTCCTTCGTCACCGCAATTCCAGCAGGCGGCGGAAAAAGCAACCAAAGAGACAATGGCGTCTGAAGCGGAAGCAAGAATTCTTAGCGAAAAGTTTAAGAAAAGGGATTTGGAAATTCAGTACAAATATTTTCGGGAGATTCGTCAGTGTATTAGTGATTTTGCAAAGCACAATAATGTCGGTGTGGTTTTTCTTTACCGTTCGCCGGAAAATGCAGTCAATATTCTTAACAAACAGCAGCAATTGATTTCTGCAACAAACAAAGCGGCCCCCACACAGCTGTCGGAAGAAGATATCCGTGAACTGGAAATCGGTTTAACTCAGGGGAACAACCCGATTTACGTCAATTCGACTTACGACATGACCGAAAATATCCGTCAGATGATTTTGAGAAACTATCCTGCAATGGCCACTGCTCCGAACGGTCAGCCGAATGCCAGATAATCTCTACTATAATTAAGTCCATTTTGGTAGGAAAAACTCTTCCTGAGAGATAAAAACTGTCGGGAAAGAGTTTTTGGCGGGTATTTATATGCTATCCTTACATGGAAAGAGCGGTTGTTCCGTTCCGCCGCAATATTTTATTTGCCCAACTGATTCCACCGACCTGAGCTCTATGGCTGACCCACTTCGAATGCAACGCACTATCACCAAACCGGTCATTCTGGACGGGTTCGGATTTTGGAGTGGAAAAGATATTCGTGTCGAATTTCGGCCAGCCCGTCCCGGACGGGGAATTGTTTTTATCCGTACAGATTTGCCCGGTTCACCGGAAATTCCGGCCTCTGCGGAAAATCAGATAGTCAAATTGCGTCAGACATCACTCTGTTGCGGCGGTGCGCAAGTTGACATGGTTGAGCATCTCATGGCGGCATTGGCCGGACTTGAAATCGACAATTGCGAGGTTCACGTCAACGAACAGGAAATTCCCGGTTTTGACGGTTCCGCCCGGCCTTTTGCGAAAGCACTTCTTCAGTCCGGTATGGTCACGCAGCCGGCCTTGCGTCCGAAGCGGATTATCTACAAAACGGTGCGTGTCGGCGACGAAAAGCGTTGGATTGAAGCTCGTCCCAACTACACCGGCCGGACGACATTGACATATCATCTTGAGTATCCGCAGGATTCGCCGATTGTTTCGCAAAGTTACCGTTTCGTGGTTTCTCCGGAAAATTTCGTCACGCAGCTCGTTTCGTGCCGGACATTTCTGATGAAATCGGAAGCGGACAAACTGGTGGCCGCGGGGCTGTGTCAGCGGGTTTCTCAAAAAGATGTTTTGGTTCTCGATGAAAACGGTCCTCTCGACAACCAATTTCTCTTTCCTGACGAGTGTGCCAGGCACAAACTGCTCGACATGATTGGGGATTTTGCTCTTGGGGAATGCGATTGGGTCGGTGACTTCATAGCTTGCCGCAGCGGACACCAAATGAACGTGGAATGTGTCCGCAAACTTCTGAACACGTCGGTTCACATTGAAAGTGATGTGGTTCCCGTCCACGAAAACCAGTTCACCGCCAAAGCATAACCTTTCACAAAAACCGGCCGGAAGGAAACGGTTTTTCGTAATGACAGTGGAAAACATACCGGTCAAAACACCGAACAGTCATATCATTATGATCTTTCTTGCCATCACTTGTGAGGAAGACGGTAACGATGATAATAGTAGCCGGGGTAATAATACGGCATTGGAATGTAATAGTCCGGGTTTCCCCATAGTTCTGCCGTGACACGAACAGAATATCCGCCGTCACTGTCCCGCTGCCTGACCTGTTGGTAGGAATATCCTTGCCGGACATGGAACGAATCATTCGGACGAAGCGGCTCCGGTCGGGGAGTATGCTGAATCAGTTGTTCTCCGGTTACGGAATCATGACTGTATTGCGACGGCAAAAAAATTCTTCGCGTTCCGGTCTCTGCGGAAGAAACGATGCCGTAAAAAGCAAAAAATAAACAGGATACACAAATAAGTTTGACAAGGTGGGACATAACTAAAGAGAAGAAATCATCAAGTTGAGTGAAATGATACCTCCTTGTCAATGTGCATTAATCCTTTTCAAATTTCCTGACCATCAATTTTCCGGTTTCCGGCTTGTAAACGTATTCGCTTCCCTCGCGAAGCTGCGGAAGTTTGATCCCGTTGGCCTCGATAATCTCCTTCATGAAAATTTCCTGCGTTTCAGGGTACTTTCCATTGAGAGCCTGGTAAAGATCAAGGCTGTGCTTAATCTGGTCAATTGTGATTCTTTGGAGAGAAGAAAAGTAAACACCGGCGGGAACAGCAATATAGTCATATTCCCCATAGTGACCGCGTTTGTCGTCCCCCACCTGAAGTTCGTGTTCTTCCACCGGCGGTACTGACGGCGTGTCAGCCTGGGAAGGTTCAGGAGTGACTACTGGTTGATCGGGAGAATCGCTTTGATTCATTTCATTTTGTGCAATTTCCGCGGTTTGCACAACTTCTCCCAATGACGACATCACCGGCGGCGTTTTGCCGTTCGATTCCCCTGATGCGGAGCCGGGATCATCGGAAATCGTAAACGGCGACTTCTGACTGGTGTCGCAACCGGCACAACAGAGTAAACCGGTCATCAAAAACATTAGAAAAATTCCATGGTTCGGCATGATTTTTTCTCCTCAAATTATAGTTGCGCTCTTATAAATTATCTAAACCTTATAAACTGTCTCATTTTGCTATGTTCCGTCGGCGAAGAGGTCTTTTTTCTGGAATAATAATGGCGGCGACGCTTTTTCCGGTTCAAATTCCTTTCGCGAAAACCAGTTCTCCAGTGATTCCAACTCGGACTCTTTTGTCCTGTTGTAATCAAGCGGAGTGATGGTGACAAACCCTTTTTGGAACGCATCACGGTCTGTTCCCGCCAGTGGATTTCTATGGGATTTTCCACTGAGAAACCAGTAATAATGCGAGCCGCCGGGACTGACACGATCCTCATAATCACTAAGGTACGGCACGACATCCGCGGAGGTAACGCGAACATTCCTCGGCTCGTCCGGTTCGCAAGCCTTCAACGGAATATTGATGTTAAAAAAGACCGATTCGCTTTTATGGTAGTTTATCAGTTTTTTCAGCAGGTCCGCAGTCACTTCCGATGCCGCTTTCCAGGGAGGATCCGCCGCATATTCCAGCGAAACAGCGGCCCCCACCGCACCGAGTAACGCCCCTTCTTCCGCACCGGCTATCGTTCCTGAATACACCGTGTTGATTCCAAGATTCAATCCATGATTGATGCCGCTCACGACAAGTTCAGGCCGCGTCTCCATCAGGTTGAGCATTCCGATCCGAACACAATCCGCAGGCGTTCCGGCAACGCTCCAAGCGGTGATGCCGTTTTTCCAGTTGACTTTTTGAGCGAAGAGCGGCGTCCGGTAAGTTAACGCGTGACTCACGCCGCTCTGTTCCTGCGACGGCGCAACCACGGTGACATCCCCAAGTTGCACCAATGTTTCTGCCAAAATCTTCAGTCCGGGAGAATGGATTCCGTCGTCATTCGTAATCAATATTTGCACAAAAACCTCGCGTTAAAATTTCTCATTCGAATGTTTTCCTATTATCATGACCGGTGTCGACGGCAATACAATATTCGTGCGGCAAAAACATTCCAATGTATAAAATCCATTATAACAGGAATGTCAGAAAAAAGAATCCTGTTTTTGCTCTCCAAAAACAAAATTTTTGTCAGACCTCCGGAATATAGGGGGATCGCTGCCCCCTTTGTATGCCGCAATGGGCAGATATAATAAAGCGGTTCTGTTATTGTTACCATTGTCATCGTCAGCACAAGGGAAAAGATTGATGTCCGAAAGATACCCTCATCTGAAACAAAGCGACCCTGATATTTACAACCTTATTCAAAAACAGGCGAAGTACGAAGCGACGACGCTGAAGATGATTGCGTCGGAAAGTTTTGCTTCCATTAGTGTTATGGAAGCGTGCGGGTCGCAGTTGACCAATAAATATTGTGAAGGTTATCCCGGAGCAAGATATTACGAAGGAAATGAATTTGTCGATCAGATTGAAAATCTCGCCATTGAACGGGGAAAGCAGCTTTTCGGAGCGGAACATGTCAATGTTCAGCCGTACAGCGGCTCACCGGCCAATCAGGCGGTTTACCGTTCCATATTGAATGTCGGCGACAAAATCATGGGAATCCCGGTCACCGACGGTGGACATCTGACCCATGGCTGGAAGGTCAACTTTTCCGGTAAGGATTATGTGCAAATTCCTTACGCTCCGGACCCTGTGACCGGCAAGTTCGACATGGACCAAATCCGCGGGATTGCCCTGCGTGAACGTCCGAAGATGATATGGACAGGGACAACTGCTTATCCGCACACGATTCACTACAAAGACTTTGCGGAAATCGCTCACGAAATTGATGCTTATTTAGTCGCGGACATTGCCCATATTAACGCATTGATTATTGCCGGTGTGCATCCTGATCCGGTTCCGCACTGTGACATTGTGAGCAGTACCAGCCACAAAATGCTCCGCGGACCGCGGGGCGGCTTCCTTCTTTCGAAAGAGGAAGACCGCCTTCATGGGAAATATCACCCTGAAAGTAAGTTAAATTTGGCAAAACGGATAGATCGGGCCATTTTTCCCGGACTTCAAGGAGGTCCTCACATGCACGCCATTGCCGCCCTCGCGGTTGCATTCAAGGAAGCGATGACCCCGGAGTTTCGTATGTATGGAAAGCAAATTGTCGACAATGCCAGGACACTCGCGCAAGGGTTGCTGACTCGCGGATATGAACTTGCCGGCGGAGGAACAGACACGCATCTGCTGCTGATTGATTTCCGCAAAAAAGATTTCACCGGTAAAGACGCTGCTCGGGCATTGGCTCAGGCAGGAATCATTGCCAACTTCAACCAGGTTCCCGGCGACCATCGGAGTCCGTTTGTGACGAGCGGTGTCCGTTTAGGAACATCGGCACTCACCAGCATGGGAATGAAAGAGACTGAAATGGACCAAATCGCCGCCTGGATTGACCGTGTCTGCCGAAACATGGAAAACATTGACACGGTTGCCCCCAAGATTCGTGCGGAAATCGAGGAACAATGCGGCCGATTCACTGTCCCCGGATATTCGGATCTCTGAAAAAGGACGTCAACTTGTAACGGCGTACCGCGGAATCCGCGATGATGATTGAATCCTTTATCGAAATCCGTACTTAACGGTTCTTCCGCAGGAAACGGAGGTTTTGTTCAATTGTACAATTTTGGTTCTTTGAAGTATTGCGGACGAGAGGACTCGAACCTCCACGCCGTGAGGCACCAGATCCTAAGTCTGGCGTGTCTGCCAATTCCACCACGTCCGCATTATTTTGTGCCGAATGATTGAATTATAGTTCATTTCCCGCATGCCGGGGAGTCCCGCTCTGTTGAGTTTGCGACGTATCTGGCTCAACCGCTTCCCGAATCCATCGCTCAATCCGCTTGCCAAGAACGATGATTCCCTTGTCGCAGCAGTCAATCCGCGTCTCAACGACTTCTTTGAACCGTTCGGTCGTCCTTGCGTGAAAAAAACTTTCGTCCGCCGAGATAAATCGTCCGGCGGCTCCCTTTGTACCACCGGATGTTATCGTCCGATGTTCTGCCGGTCTTGTCAATCGTCAGTGTGACCATAATCAAACCTTTCCTTTCCCTCGGCAACCCTATTGTTCGTCCCCATTATGCCAAAAAACGGGGCGTCAGACAAGAGACCGTTGCCCGCCGGCAGTGTGGCACGGCAACATGCTGTTGCATCGCAGCCGGGAAGCCCCGGCGGGCGGATTGCCTTCGGCCTCCAGTTGGAAAGATTTTCTATATGAAAGCGACCGCCTCGAAGAGGCCGGGAGCAAACCGGGATGCAACGCCCTTGCGTTGCCGCCCGCCGCGGCGTCGCGGCCCGCCGGAGGCATTCTCCTCACTGGAAAGCTTTTCCTTGTCTCCTGGAAGCTTTTTTTCTCCATTCTCTGACTTTTCCGAACCTCTCACAGGTTTTGACAAGCCGCTCGCAGGTTTTTACGAGCCGTTCACAGGCTTTTTTCCATCTCTCAAAAGCTTTTCCGAGTTTCTCAAAAGCCTTTCTGAGTTTCTCAAAAGCCTTTCCGAGTTTCCCAAAAGCCTTTCTGAGTTTCCCAAAAGCTTTTCCGAGTTTCCCAAAAGCTTTTCCGAGTTTCCCAAAAGCTTTTCCGAGTTTCCCAAAAGCTTTTCCGAGTTTCCCAAAAGCTTTTCCGAGTTTCCCGCAGAAACATGGGAGCCTCTCCCATGGTGCCGCGAGATGGTCATTTTCCTGGGGCGAACCGAACGAAGTGAGTGTGAGGAAGCGTGCCGCTTCCCGGCCCCCCCAATTTCCTTTTGCAGCCCCCCAATTCCCTCTGTTTGGGCGGAAAAAGACCGTGATTCCGTCACAATCAACATAAATCCTCCCCTCCGAAGCCGGAAATTAATACACGGAAGCTCAAGATTCCTGTTGTCATGTTCCGTCGAATGCCCCTTGAAGAATTCTGCTGTTGCAAGCGGACGAAGCCGTCACGAAATCCCAAGAGTCCAAGCCCAAAGCGAACAAGACTTTGACCGCGACGGCGCAACAGGGATCGGAAATGGAATCGGCGCCGAGGCCATGGCCCTGCACGCCGGTGAAATCAAACGGAATTCGATCCATCTGTCCCGAATTCCCTGTCAAAACCACTCCCACCATGATCGGGAGGAAAAATTCTATGAAGATTTTCAAAAAATCTCTTCGTGCGGAAGCAGCAGGAAGACAAAATCGCAAAGATTTTCATGTTGACCGTGTCCCCAATATTGCAAACATCACTTCAGATGTTCTATTTTGCACCACTTGACTCCCGGCATAAGGAAAAGTAAACTTAAACAGGATTTAATATGCGGAAAATTCGGGAGAAATTTCAGAAAGGACACCCGTGATGGAAAGAGTGACAATCATCGGAAGCGGTCCGGCGGCTTGGACGTCGGCAATTTACACAGCACGCGCTCAACTGGAACCGGTCGTTTATGAAGGGGCCATGACAGCGGAAAATCAGGCACTCGGCACGCTGCCGATGGGACAGCTTGCTCTGACGACGGAGGTTGAAAACTTTCCCGGCTTTCCGATCGGAGACTTGGAAGCATATCTCGACAACGCCATCGCGAAAGACCGCCGGATGATGATGCCGCCGCACGCCAAAGCCGGAGTTTCCGGTCCGGAACTGGTCGAGTTGATGCGTCAACAGGCGGTCAATTTCGGCACGCGAATCCTGTCAGAGGATATTGTTGATGTTGATTTCAATACAAAACCGTATAAACTGTTCACGTCCGGCGGAACGGCATTGGAGACTCAATCGGTCATTATTGCGACGGGAGCGCGGGCGAATTACATGGGTCTGGAGTCGGAAAACCGCTTCAAAAATCGCGGCGTGAGTGCCTGTGCGGTTTGTGACGGAGGGTTGCCGCGGTTCCGCAATAAACCGTTGGCAGTGATTGGCGGAGGAGATTCCGCAGTGGAAGAGGCGGATTATCTGACAAAATTTTCCCCGATGGTCTATCTGGTGCATCGCCGAAACGAACTTCGCGCCTCAAAAATCATGGTCAAGCGGGCGATGGAACACGAGCGGATCAACATCATCTGGAACCGTGTTTTGGCGGAAGTTCTCGGTAATGACGCCGACGGAGTGACCGGCATGACGCTCAAAAGCACCATCGGCGAACCGGACATTCAGGTGGCGGTTGCCGGAGTGTTTCTTGGAATCGGTCACACGCCGAACACCGCATTTCTCAAGGGAAAGATTGACCTTCAGCCCAACGGTTACATTGTCCGGCCGGTGCCGTTCAGGACGAATACGTCGGTACCGGGGGTTTTTGCGGCGGGAGATGTCGCGGATGATTACTACCGTCAGGCGATCAGTGCCGCCGGAACCGGCTGTATGGCCGGACTCGACGCCGAGCGTTACCTCGCTTCACTGGAATGATGAGAATTTCATGCAATGCCGCTGAAAATTTCGGCAGCAGCCCGGAATGTCCGTGACGGAAAAACGGAGAGAGACATTCCGATGAAACAGGTGCGGAGAGATTGCACATTGTAAAACAGAACGCAGGGTCACATGATGACATCTGAATCGGGTTTCAAAAAGATTCCGCCTGAATCTTCCGGTCCGCCGTCTGAAAGCGGCGCGGAAGAGGTTTCGTTTCACGATGCGTCCGCTTCGCCGGATGACACCATTGTATCGGTGAATCCGCCGATGGCTGTTTACACGGACTCAACGGAAGACATCACGGTTTCGCAAAACACTTCCATCTTTCTTAGCGGCGGCATGCTTCCCGCCGGAACCGTTTTCGGACATTATGTCATCACCAAGTACATCGGCGGCGGCGGAATGGGACGGGTTTATCTCGGAGTTGACCGGACGCTGGACCGCAAGGTCGCTATTAAGGTTTTGCCTTACCAGCGGGCGACGGACCGAAGTGCCGTGGCACGGTTCATGAATGAAGCGAAGTCCGCCGCAAGGTTGAATCATGAACATATCGCACAGGTTTATTTTGCCGGAGAGCATGACGGGATTCCGTTCATTGCGTTTGAGTATGTCGAGGGAACCAATATTCGGACACTCGTCGAAGAGACCGGACCGCTGCCGCTGCCGCAGGCGGTGAATTTTCTCCTGCAAATCACCGAGGCGCTCGCTCATGCCGCAACGCATCATGTCATTCACCGGGATGTCAAGCCGTCGAACATTCTCATCACGCAAAATGCTCAGGCCAAACTGATCGACATGGGGCTTGCGCGTCTTTTGAGTCCGACCACCGCGGAGGCCGATCTGACGGCAAGCGGGGTGACGCTCGGAACATTTGACTACATTTCGCCGGAACAGGCAAGAGATCCGCGAAATGCCGATACCCGAAGTGATATTTATTCGCTCGGTTGTACCTTTTTCTTCATGCTGACCGCCCGCCCGCCATTCTCCGAGGGAACCGTTCTTCAGAAACTTCTTCAGCATCAAGGGGACATTCCGCCGGATGTCCGTGAATTTCAGCCGAAAATCCCGGAGAAAGTTGCTCTTCTCATACAGAAAATGATGGCCAAAGACCCGAAAAGCCGGTTTCAGTCCCCTCTGGAACTGGTGCGGGAACTGGTGGAAATCGCGGAAATGGCCGGACTTCACCCCAAGGAGTCGGGACATGTTCTTTGGCCGGGCAGCCGGTACGCTCAAAAAAGTCTCTTCATTCAGACACTTCCCTGGCTGGTTCCGACCGTGATCTTTCTGGGAATCGTGCTTTTCACACATTTCTACTGGATGAGTCAAACGGAAATTTCGCCTCCGCCGTTTCCTCCGGTTACCGTCAAGCCGGCCGATACGCAGGAACTTTCCACGCAGAAAACAGGAGGAACCCAAGTGAACCCGCCGTTGGCCGCCGCGGAACCCGTAGGGATGATTCCGGAGGATTTGCTGATTTACGCCGATTCGGAGCACAACGGAATATTGTCGTGGACCGGTCTGGTCGGCGGCGGTGTTTCTCCTTCATTGCAGGCCTCGCTGAACTTCGACACAATCCTTGCCGGTGAAGATTTCGGGATGACGGAAAACATGATTCAAACAGTTCTGGAAACCGGTGTTTTGGCGGAAAACCAAATCCTCCCTCCGGCGGAACCGTCCGGCATGCCGCGCCGCGTTCTTTTTGACCCGTTCGGTCAGACCGAAGGAGCGGTCAATTCTTTTGAAGCGGTACTCAAAGCGGCGGAAAAAGAGGCTGTTATCGAATTTTGTTTTTCCGGCGATTACACGATGCCGCCGCTCCATTTCAGCAGTGTGAATTACCGTTTCATTGCGGCGGAAGGGAAATATCCCCGGTTGAACTTCCGTCCGTCCGATTCCAGGAACGTCAGCATGATGACGCTTTCGGAATCCTCGCTTGCCTTTGAAAAGGTGGCGTTGGAACTTGTCGTGCCGGAAACACCGGCAAGCCACTGGTCCATGTTCAATTTGGTCGACACCAACTCTTTGGCCTTTGATCATTCCGTGCTGACGATTCGGAATGTCACCGTTGATCAGACAACGTATCACGAAAACACGGCTTTTTTCCGCTGTTCCTCGCGTCCTATCGGCATTGCCGTTCCCGAAACAGGCGGCACGCAGGCGGCTTTGCAAATTTCCTCCGGCGTCTCCGTCATCAAATCGGCGACGTCCGTGATTCACGGAGAAGCCGCAATACTGAAGTGCGATGTCTCAAGACCGATTGATGTGGAGCTGACAAACACTTTCGCGGCGGTGTCGCAACCAGTTCTTGTGCTCATGGATACGAAAGAAGACAAGAACAGAATCCGCCTTACATTGCGTCACGTGACGATGCTTGTTCCGTCCATGATTTTCTGGCAGCGCGGTTATCTTACCGGATACGCCGGTCAACCCGTTCAATTGACGCTGGAAGATTCGCTTGTGCAGCTCTTGCGGCCGGGAACGCTTTCCGAGTACGCCGGCGACGGAATCATCACGGAAACATCGGCGATTTTTCAACAGAATCAGACCCGTTCGTTTCTTACCAATGCCACAGACCTGTTGACACTGCGGCCGTCGGCTAAGGAATCCGGCGGTGTTCCCGCCGCGGCTCAGGGAATCCGTCACACGCCCGATGCGAATGTTTCCTGGCAGAACAACCTTTTTGAATCCAAGCCGATTCACCGGATTGTCCCTTCCGATATGCTTCTGAATGAGTATGACCGAAGTAATCCGGCACTGCAATCGGACAACGGCAGAAATGCCGGTATCACGTCCTCCGATTTTGATTTCTTTCAAACATCAGGTTCTTATTGACATCAGCCGCGTGCCACGCTGACGCTACACGTTTTTGGCTTTGGCACGGTTCGCATGACGCCGGTCCACTTCACGGAGAAGGATCTTGCGGAGCCGGATTTGGGCCGGAGTCACCTCGACCAGTTCGTCCTGCTCAATGTATTCCAGCGACTCTTCCAATGTGAACGTCCGAGCCGGTTTGAGAATCACGTTGTGGTCATGCCCCGTGGCACGCATGTTGGTGAGTTTTTTTTCCTTGGTCGGATTGACATCCATGTCTTCCGTCCGGGAGTTTTCGCCGACAATCATCCCTTCGTAAACCATGTCGCCGGGAATGACGAACGGCACCGACCGCTGCTGAAGGCCGTCCAGCGCAAAAGCCGTGACGCGGCCGGCGGCAAGGGAAACCAAAACCCCTGTTTCGCGTCCCTGAATCATGTCCTCCCGCGGCTTGTACGCTTCAAACCGGTGATTGATGACGGCTGTCCCCTGCGTGGCGGTGAGAAGCCGGGTTCGCAGACCAATCAGACCGCGTGCCGGAATCGAAAATGTCAGGGTATTCATGTCGCCGCGGTTGTGCATCTCAAGAAGCTGAGCACGCCGCGATCCTGTGATCTCCATCACCGGACCGGTTTGCTGGTCAGGAACCTCAATCACCAGAATTTCAAACGGCTCCTCAATGACACCATTTTTCTCACGGTAAATCACTTCCGGTTTCCCGACGGAAAGTTCGTAGGATTCCCGCCGCATGGTTTCAATCAGCACCGACAGATGCAAAACTCCGCGGCCGGAAACGGAAAAGTTTTCGGAACCGTCAATGGATTCGACTTTCAGAGCGACATTACGCTCCAGCTCGCGGAAAAGCCGCTCCCGAAGATGACGGCTGGTCACGTATTTTCCCTCGCGGCCGGCAAACGGCGAATTGTTGATGCTGAACGTCATCCGCAATGTCGGTTCGTCCACCTGAATCCGCGGCAGGGCTTTAGGAGCCTGCGGTGAACAGATTGTGTCACCGATTTCAATGGAGGTCAGCCCGACCACCGCGGCAATGTCTCCGGCGTCCACCTCGTGAACTTCCGTTTTTCCGAGTTTGTCGAAGGTGTAAAGCATTGCCACCTTTCCGTTTACGGTGCGATCCTCCGACTGCATGATCGTCACGTTCTGTCCTTTTCGGATACATCCCGCCGTCACCCGACCGATGCCGATACGTCCCACAAACTCCGACCAGTCCAAGGTCGTCACGAGAAGCTGGGTCGGCTCTCCAATATCGACGATCGGACCGGGAATTTGTTCGAGAATCATCTCCATCAGCGGAATCATGCTCTCTCCCGGCACGGCCGTGTCATGCATTGCAATTCCAAGTCGTGTGCTGGCAAAGAGATACGGAAAGTCCGCAATCTCCTCTTCCGCTCCGAGATTCAGGAAAAGGTCAAGCATTTCATTGACGACTTCATGGGGCCGGGCGTCTTTCCGGTCGATTTTATTGACCACCACAATCGGCTTGAGACCGATTTCCAGAGCCTTGCTCAGCACAAAACGGGTTTGCGGCATCGGCCCCTCCGCCGCGTCAACCAGCACCAGACAACCGTCCGCCATGCGAAGCACCCGCTCCACCTCGCCGCCGAAATCCGCGTGACCGGGCGTGTCGATGATATTGATTTTGACCCCTTTGTAGGGAATGGCAATGTTTTTTGCCAAAATGGTGATGCCGCGTTCCCGTTCCAGGTCGTTGGAGTCGAGAATCTGTTCTCCCGCCACCTGGGACGAACGGAATTGACCGCTCTGCCGTAACAGACAGTCAACGAGTGTCGTCTTTCCATGATCGACATGGGCAATAATGGCGATGTTACGAATATCATTTCGACGTTCAGGCATGGCTCTCACTTGTGATTTTAGCAACGGTTTTTGAAACTGTGAAGCTACATTCTACCCAAACCGGTTGTTCCGTCAATGTTCGTAAGCCCGGCATCCGGAGAAACGGATCGTCCAGATTTCCGCTCCGTTCTCCACCATATCATTCAAAAGAAACGACCAGCGGCCTGACAGTTGCCTTGATTCCGTTTCAATTGAAAATTGCCGCCGTAAATTCTCCGCGACTCCGTAACTTCCTGTTGCGAAAATCGTTACGGCACCGCGATTTCCGGAAATGGTTCCTTCATAGTCGAGATAGATGTTCCGATGGTCAGCAGCCCTGACTGCCGTGACAAGAAAATTTTGCTTTTGTCGAGCCAACACCTGCAGAACAGCTTCGATGTCGGTGATTTGCCATGTCCATAGTTTTTCGTTCTGTTTATCCAAAGCATCAAGAGAGAATAAAGCTTCCAGGAAGAGATCCCAATGCGATCCGTCGTTGGTCTCATGCCGTGAAAGGGTGAATCGATGTTTCATGCACACTATTCCACCGATGGATTTTTACTCTCAAGATGACTAAGATAGGTCAGAAACATCTTTGTGGTAAACGAACCCCGCAAAATTATCGGCTGATTGGGAGCCTCCGCCCGAAAAATGGCCACGACCGGAACTTGTGTGCCGCCAAGTTTTTCCAGCAATGACGTGATCATCGGATCACTGTTTGTCCAATCCGCCTGAAGCGTAACAATTTGAAGGGCATCAATTTGCTGAAGAACATCGTGATTATGTAAAACCCGATTCTCCAGTTCCTTACATGACAAGCACCAGTCAGCGGTAAAATCCACAATCACCGTTTTTCCTGCCGCGAGTTCCGACTCAAGTTTTTCCATACGGAACGGTGTCCAGTGCGGAGTATCTGCATTGCCGGTCAGTCTCGCAAGTTTAATCTCCATGGCATTCTGAAGTGTGTAAGGATTATTCGGAATCACCGGAAAGGCCAAAATGAGGATCAGAGAAAAGACCGCCAGCGACACCGTCCAAGCGAAAAGCCTTTGCCTGACCGGAGCGATGATCGACAGACGTCCGATGAACCAGCATCCAAACCAAATAGCAAAAATCAGAGCGACCGTGGGGAGGATGGTTTCCAGAGGAATAAAATAGAGAATCCAGACAACTGCGGTCAAGAGAAGAAAGCCCATTGTTTTTTTGAATGTTTCCATCCACTGCCCCGGTTTCGGAATGAAACGAAGCAGCTCAGGGAACGCACCGACGAGCAAAAACGGGAAAGCCATGCCGATTCCAATGAAGAGATAGACAAGGCAAACATTCGCCGATGCTCCGTTTTTCACCTGAAGATCGGCCCACGCCAAAGCGGGACTCAGCAACGGCGCTCCGCATGGAATGGCCAGCAATGTTGTGATGATTCCCTTGAAATATGCTCCGACAGCCCCTTCCTGCTGCATCATTTCGGCGGATTTGCCCGATCCGAGAAAAAACGGCGTCCGCAGTTCCCAGACGTCCATCAAACTCAGCGACATCGCAAACACAACACAACACATCACAATTCCAAACACACTGTAAGTGAACATTGTGCTAAGTCCGATGCTCAGAAAAGCCAGGACAAGAAAGACGGTCAACAGCCCCAAAGTGTACCACACATTCAGTAAAAACGCTCGGAGACGGTTTTTTCCGGCTTGGTTGAAAAACGAGAGTATTTTCAAACCTATGACCGGCAGAACACACGGCATCACGTTCAATATCAGCCCTCCAAGAAAAGCGTACATCAGTGCAAGGCCGATTCCCTGCACTTTCACGACTTCTTCCCCCTCAAGGTTGTCAGGATTGAATGCGGCAGCAGGTTTGACAGGTGTTGTCTGCGGTGAAACGGCAACTTTCTTCGCCCCATTGATTTCCGCTACAGCGTCTTCCGCACTGAACACCGCCTGAAACGGCTCCATCACCGGAACACAGGCATTTTCATCACAGACTTGAGCGTTGATTTTACCTTCGATTTTCAACGACGCCAATGGAATGTCACCGGTCAGACGAAACGGTGCGACCCAGGAAACCGTACCGAAATGTTTCTCAATGATCATTTCAAAAACGTCATTCCTTTCACTTTTCGGGGGAGACGACGCCGCGAAACCGTCGGCCAGTTGAAAAGTCTCATTCGCGGCGGCCTCAATTTTCGTTGGAATCGGCCCGCCGGAGGGCTGCGTGTTGGAATAAATGTACCAATTCGGGGCAAGTTCCACCTTGACGATGAGATAGCCGTCATATTTCCCGTCGGGGTCGGCGACGATTCGGGCGGAAAACGTGTACGATTTTCCCTGGGTTACCGCGGGAAGATCCAGAAAATTGACATCACCGTAAAGATTGTCAAGATGCAGACTTTGTTGTGAATACACAAAAAGCGGGTTTTCCGTAAAAAGGAAAAAAAACAATAGCCCGAAGAGCAGAGAAAAATATCGCATGATTTTTGTTTACAATTCTAAAATATCGGAACATTGATGACGGGAGGCAACATACAGCGGCAACGTACCTTTCAGGACACTTTTGTGCGTTGCGGTGAGACATTGTTCGTTATTACTGTGTTCGGAAATGTGTCCGAGACATGCCCAGCGGAGCCGCTTACCGCAATTTTTCAACAGCGAAGCGGATTCCATGTTGGAAATATGTCCTCCATTACCCGCGATCCGCCTTTTCGTCTGTTCCGGATAGTCGCACTGGCGAAGGAGTTCAGGGTCGTAATTGCTTTCGAGAAGCAACGCATCCACTGATTTGATCGCTTCCTGCAAATCATTGGTGACATGCCCTAAATCCGTCATAATTCCAAATCTTACACATCCGTTATCAATAATAAAAAACACCCCGTCGGAAGCGTCGTGCGGCGTTCGGATGGTCTCAATGGTAATATCTTTGAGGCATAATGTCTCACTGGAGTTAAAATAGTTAATGGAGGAAATTTGGCCGATCTTGTGATGTTCGCAAGCCGCCGTATAAGTTGGGGGAGTCGTCCAGACGGAAATTCCAAATTTTCTGTGCAAAACTCCCATATTTTGGGAATGATCACTGTGGTCGTGTGAAATGAAAAGAGCGTCAACTGTGCAAATATCGATGTTCCGCTCGGCCAGACGGGTTTGTGCCTTGGTTCCGCTGATTCCCGCATCGAAAAGGATACGGGTCTCGCCGGATTCGACGAAAATACAGTTTCCATTACTCCCCGACTGGAGCGAAATGATTCGCATGGAAGGGCAACGGCCTTGATTTTTCGTGATCACGCGGATAGTTCCTGATTAATTATAGAATGGAATCGTAAAATGAATCACTGTGTCTCTTATTTTTCGCAAAAATTCAGATTACGCAAGAGGCAGGCGAAAATTTTCTGTGAGATTTTATCAATTGAGATAATAGATTTTACGCTGTTTGAAATGATCACTGTATTTCTTTTCCTGAGAGTAGTGACTATCTCTCTCTCATGCTGGACATTGTGTGTTGCGATGTCTATTCAGCGCGACATCCTGTACATATCTCTTTGTATCGGCACTCCCCTGTTCCTCTTATTGACACCGTTGACAAAATCCTGTCACCGAAAATAATAAGAAAAAATAAGCACTGCAAATACACACCACATTAAATGACTAAAATACAGATTTATGATACAACAATGCGTGACGGTACCCAAGCCGAAGGAATCACGCTTTCGCTTCAGGACAAACTCAGTCTTGCTCAGCGGCTCGACTCGCTCGGTTTCGATTTTATCGAGGGAGGCTTCCCGGCGTCAAACGAAAAAGATACTGCGTTTTTTCAGAAAATTCATGATGTCACATTAAACCACACAAAGATTTGCGCCTTTGGAATGACTCGCCGGAAAGGAAAGTCCGCCAAGGATGATTCCGGTATCCTTGCCCTGCTCAATGCTGAAACAGAGTACATCACAATCGTTGGAAAATCATCCGCTTTTCAAGTGGAAGAGGTGATCCGCTCCTCGCGAAAGGAAAATCTGGAGATGATCGCTGACACCATCGCGTTTTTCGTGGAAAACGGCCGCAAAGTCCTTTATGATGCGGAACATTTTTTCGACGGTTGGAAAACAGACTCTTCTTATTCTATCCAAACACTCCAAGTTGCCGTCGAAGCCGGAGCGGAAACGATCACGCTGTGCGACACCAACGGCGGTTCAATGCCGATAGAAGTTTATGAAGCGGTTCGTCAGGTGCTGCAAAATGTCAACGGACGAGTCGGAATCCACACACATAACGATTGCGGTGTTGCGGTGGCTAATGCGGTTTCCGCAGTGGAAGCAGGCGCAACACATGTCCAGGGAACGATTAACGGTTTCGGTGAGCGGTGCGGAAACGCGGATTTGATTCAAATCTGTGCGATTCTGGCTTTGAAAAAACAGGGCTATGAAGTTCTCTGTCCTGATTCAATTTCCCAACTGACGAGTCTCTCGCGGTATGTCTATGAAATGGTCAATGTCCCGATTTCCAAACGGCAGCCGTTCGTCGGAAAAAGTGCTTTTGCTCACAAGGGGGGGATGCACGTGAGCGGAATCAATCGGGTTTCGTCCGCTTACGAACATATTGACCCTGTAAAGGTAGGAAATGAACGGCGGATTTTAGTCAGTGAACTTTCCGGTCATTCGAATATCGTTGCAATGGCTAATCGGCATAATATCAATCAGGATGAGAGGTTACAGCAAAAAATTCTGGAAGAGGTTGTGCGGCGGGAAAATATTGGGTATCAGTACGAAATTGCGGAAGGGTCGTTTAACATCCTTGTTCGACAGGTGAGTCAGACTTTCAAGCCGCATTTTGAGAAGCTGCACTATCATGTCGGGATTGAGTCGGAGCAGGATGGGGCCATGGTCAGCGAGGGAACTGTCAAAATTCGGGTCAATGGCGAAATTCGCCACGAAGTGGCCGAAGGGGAAGGACCGGTCGATGCCTTGAACAATGCCATGCGGAAAGCTCTTTTGCCTTATTTTCCATGTTTGAAAGAGATGCGGCTGATTGATTACAAAGTGCGGGTTATCAATTCGGAAGCGGCGACGGCGGCTGTTGTTCGTGTTCTGATTGAATCTTACGACGGAAAAGATTCCTGGGGAACTGTCGGTGTGAACGAAAACATTATTGAGGCAAGTTGGCAGGCCTTGGTTGACAGTATAGAATACAAACTCAATAAAGATATGGAAAATCGATAAAATCAGTCATCAAAAAGATGACTGAAATTTTGTGATTCCCCCCTTGTCGCACCTTTGTTTGGATGTAAAATAGTCACATAATTGATTTTTGGGAGTTTTGTTTCTTCTGTTTTGGTAAATTTAATGAGCATTCCTCGATAGCTCAGTTGGTAGAGCAAGCGGCTGTTAACCGCTGGGTCGTAGGTTCGAGTCCTACTCGGGGAGCTTTATTTACGGGTTTTTTAACAAGTTTTTCGGTTTTCCCTGCCGTATGGCGTTTTCCAGCCGCTTGACGGCGATCTCGAAATAGTGCCGGTCAAATTCAATGCCGATGTATTTTCTGCCGGTCTGCAAACACGCCTCGCCGATGGCTCCGCTCCCCATGAACCTAAACTTGACCCATAAATTTTTCATTTTTCCTAAACACTATGATATAATGAACAACTGCTTGGGAGGGTGTTATGTCTGGAGGGGAAAGTTTCAATATGGCGGAAGAATTCGCGGATG
>JAISQK010000352.1 GCA_031274255.1 Planctomycetaceae bacterium
AACATCCCTGGCTCCGTAGCACCCCAGATCAAGACTCCCATGATCATCCGAATAGATCAGAATGACATTGGGACGTCTTGTTTCCGCGTTGGCGGCAGGAAACGTCATGCCGGACGGCAACATCACAATAACAGCAAAACAAAACGGCAATAAAACGGATTTTTCTTTTTCCATGATTTTCTCCAAAGTAAAAACCCCATTATAACTTGAACCGACGTGATCGGGAATGTCCGCTATGGAAAACTTTCCGTCTCTCCGTCCTGACGGTTGATGAGATTTCTGAAAACTTTGGTGTGATTGACGGTTTGCGTCAGAAACCGGACGGAACCGTCGGCAACCGCGATATTGATTCCGCCGGTATGATCAGAAAAGGCAGTACGTAAACGGTCCCCCGGCTGGGGAATCTCTTTTCCGCCGTTAATCAGAAGATCACGTTTATTCTCGGAATTTCCTGTTACCGTGAGACCGTAATCGTCACTGACCCAGAAAAAAAGGTTGTGGCATTTTTTATTACGGTCACTCGTCGTGTCTGTTAGCGGACGATAAGCAATGGATTCCAGAAAAAGAATGGTATTACTCGTACCATCCTTTACGCTTTCAAAAGCGTGGCCGCTTGCTTGGTGGAATATTCCGTCAGAATCATGTCGACGATTGGGAAATATTGTCGTACCGCCAAACGGTTGTGTCCAATCCCCTCCGAATCCGGCACCGGAATAGTCCTTGGTGGCTTTGCGTTCCCAATTACCGGGACTGGCTGACGGACAATGAAAAGAAGATGGAGCAAGCGAAGACGCCTCTTTGTTGGCATCAAAAAGTGTTCCATACGTTGCTAACGTAGGATCGTCATCATCGCTGACACATTGGCTTTTAGGAACGGCGTGCCAAGCGGGAGCATTGAAATTAATCTTTTCATAGACAGCATTGGCTTCCATAAACGGCAGGAGAAATGCTGACCAACTAATTTGACGGGGAGTGGATTCAGGAATGTTGACCTTTCCGGGAACGATACACCCCGGCGGAAAACTTTTATGTGTATCGTGATAGTTGTGTGCCGCAATTCCCAGTTGTTTGAGATTGTTGGAACACTGCATCCGCCTCGCGGCTTCGCGTGCCGCCTGAACCGCGGGTAAAAGAAGAGCAATCAAAATCCCGATGATTGCGATCACGACGAGAAGCTCGACCAAGGTGAAAGCTGTCTTAAAACAGTACAGACAGCCCCCCCCCCCATTTTAACATTTGATTTTCTCATGAGTCTCTTTCTGATAAAAGGTGTCATGAGGCGGGGAGGAAGAATTTTCTTTTGCACGAGACCATTTCCTTTTCGGACAAATTTTTTTCGCATAATACGGTTTCCTTTACTGATAGATTTTCATGTGTTTGTTTTTTTCTTCTTCTTTTCAACATACCGGTCCACCACGAGATCGTAATTTCTGGTTTTGGAATCCACTTTGAGCTTCAAGCCTGACGTTCTGGCGGAATCGTACTTTTCATCGACCAGCAGAATCCATCCTTCCGGCTTGTCACTATTGCTCCCTTCCTTTGCGATGGAAGCATTCACAATATTGACATCATACTCGCCCGGCGGAAGTCCGTCATTTTCACCGGTGGAACTGACACGAAATGTCCCATCCGGCTGAATCTCGCCGCGAGCCTGAAATGTGGGCGTGGAAAAAATCACAATTCCGGTTGGCAGAGGCGAACCATCATCCGAAAACGTGACCTTTCCTTTGAGCGGCACTTTCCCGTGATTGCATCCTGAAACACCGAGACAAAAGCAGATCAGCAACCCCATCTGCAACACTCTCGAAATTTTTCTTGCTGTGAACATTTTTGAAAAAAACTCCTGATTCCTGTTTTCCATTGGGATGTTGAACATTCGGACGAGAATTTGTATATGCAACATTCATGCCAAAGAGAAAATGGCGGAAACAGGGCGATTTAGCCATTATAGGCAAAGAAATACCCGTCTTATTTGACAGCGTGAGGAAATAAGACGGTTTTTCTGTGAAATAAGACGGGCATTCTGTGAAATATCACGGCCTCCGATACGGCGGTTTGCCTCGTCACGGAGCTACAACAAATTGAACCGGTACAGAGCGTTTTTGGAACGAATCAGAACGGAATGGTCTGAAACGGCGGGCGTACTTAAAATATTTTCACCGAGTTCAATGCTTTCCAGGACATCCGCCTTTCCGTCATTCAGAAGAACATTGTACATGATTCCCTGTTGACTCACGGCGATCAGATGATTTCCGATAATGACCGGTGTGGCATAAAAGGAACCGGCAAGCCGTGTTTGCCACAGGATTTCGCCGAGCGTCCGGTCCGCACAGGTCAGCATCCCGGGCGATTTGATGAGATAAAATTTATCCCCGTCAATCACCGGACTGGGACTTCCGGCACTCAGCTTGATTTCCGACCACAGAATCTCCGCTGTTTTTCCGGCCGCGTCATATTTCAGAGCCGTCATGCCGCCGGAGGGAAAATAAACCGTGCCTTCGGCACAAACCGGCGACGTGGTCAAAGAACATTTTCCTTCATGGACGGTCAGTTTTTCCCCCGTTGCCAAGGTATGAACGGCACAGCCTGTCCGGTCGGCAAAAACAATCAGCCGCGAACCGTCTTCTTGCGGAACCGGTGTCGGCGAAGACCAGCCCTGACCTTTGGGACGTTCGATTTTCCAAAGGGTCTTTCCTGTCGAAATCTCCATCGCTTCCGCGAACGATTCGGCATTCGACTGGCACTGAACAATCAGCGTTTTTCCGACAATCAGCGGGGACGCCGCCATCCCGACGGAAACCACCGTTCCGGGATTTTCCCTTCCCAAAGCCCGATACCAGAGGAGCGTTCCGTCCGTCGTGAAACAGGCGAGATCGTTACTGGAAAAAAGCACCGCGACATGTTCACCGTCGGACGCCGGGGTATTGGCCGCCACACTGCTGAACGGACGGTAGCAGAGCAGGGAACCGGCCGCTTTGAGAGTCCGCCGCCAGATTTTTTCTCCCGTTGCCAGATCGTAGGCGGTCGTATGCAGCCGGCTTTCATTCGGACCGTCGGCGGAAGTGACGAGGATCCTGTCTTTCACAATGATCGGACTCGAAACCCCTTCACCGGAAATCGGCCTTTTCCAGACCGCCCCCTTGCCGAAGAGCGTTTCACTGCACGAAAGGGTTTTGAAAACAGGGTTGCATGCCGTTCCGCGGAATTGCATAAAGGAAACCGCCGACACCTCCCTGCCGGTCTCCGGCGCATGATTCATGGAAGATTCCCTTTCCTCCGGCGCGGTAAAAACAGAATCGGGAAGGGAAGGTTTTTCCCCGATGTCCGCCACGCGCAGCGGCACTCCGCCGGCGTGACAAACCCGCACCTGAAACGACCAGTTTCCTGTCATTCCCGTCATACCGCCCGCCGCGGCTTGCGGCCCGCCGGACGGACTGCCGGACTCCTCGCGGAAACAGGTGTTTTTGACGAGTAACACGTTCTTTCCAGGCTGGAGTTCGGCATCCATCACGTATTTGTCGGGGACATCTCCGCCGTCGTCATTGAGCGGAAAATGTCCGATTTCCTTGCCGTTGAGCCAAACCTTGCCTGTTTTCTGAGTCGAATAGCGTATCGAAACCGTTTGCGGCACCGGCGATTCCAAAACCGTCCGGACATAGAGACTGACACTCTTTTTCTCTTCCATGAAGGGGGCCAGATTCAATTTTCCCTCCTGACTGTCCGTCGAGAGCGGTTTCCAGACCGTCGCACCGGTTTCCGCGTTTTCGGGCGGATAAACCGTGTCGAGTCCCTGATTGTCGGGATTGTCATAAGCCTCTGAAACCTCCCAATGAAGGAGATAACCGGCGTCCTCCGCTCCATGAAACGCGATTCCGAGTTCCGCAAGCGGCTTTTCGGCGTCGATTTCCGCAAGCGAGCGGACAATGGCGGCCGTCTGTTCCAGCGACGCCGCACGGCAGAGCAAGGCATGATAAACCGCGGCGGCGTCCTCGTATTTTTTCTCTTCGAGCAGATTGTCCGCCGTTTGAAGAATCCGAGCCGTCGCATTGTACCGCATCTCCCCGACCGGGTCCTCCACCAACCGCCGGTCCAGCGTCACGGACCGCTTGGGGGCATGCTCTTCCAGGAGTTCCAGGGCGAGAACACGTCCGTCCGGATTTTGCGAGGTGTCGGTGACATAATCCCTGAGAGCGGGCAAATCCCGCGAATCCAGGAGCGTTTGGGCTTTGACGCGTAACAGATTGGAGGTCACCGGAGCCTTGGCATCCAGTCGCCGGAGAATGTCGAACAGCGTTTCTTCCGCCGCGAGATTCAGGGAAAAGGCCAGGAACAACAGAGTGACCAGCACGATTTTCGTTTTCAATAAAGTTTTCATTGGAATCCTTTCAATATTGATTTCGTTTTCGGTTGTGAGTTTTTGATTTTTCGATTTGAGCGAGTAAGGCGACTGCGGTGAAGCAGCATGCTTCCCAGCGACCATCGGGAGCGGGTCCGTGGCTCTCGGAGCGGCAGCTCCATCCGCCCGCCGCGGCGTCGCGGCCCGCCGGTTGACTCTAGTGAGCAACGCGAACGGGTTATTGTTCGGAACGGTAGTCCCATCAGGGGTGCAGCGGCCTACCGCGGCCCGCCGGAGGCATTTCTTTAAAGTCGAATAGGAGAAATTTTTCACCGGATTACATTCTTCCAACCCGAAATTTGTTTCTCTAATCATTTTCCTGCTCCCCTTCTTACTTCTGATTTATGCCGCACAATTCTTATCGTCTTCTCCAGAGGTTTCGTAGAACCCTCCGAGGCTCTCGGAGGATACTCCGGGAAGCTCGTAGGATACTCCGAGACATTCGTAGGACACTCCGGGACTCTCGGGGAGTCCGCCGGACACCGCGTAGAATAAATCATAAGTTCCGTTTAATAACATCGTTACGGCGTTTCTATATATTAAATGAAAATTGTTTCTATTAACAGGGTGATTTTTATCTTTGAAATCCGTATTCTGATTCCTGAATTGTCCGCAATGAAAATCGAATTTCATAAATAATGTCTCCGGCAGGCCGCGACGCCGCGGCGGGCGGATGGAGCTACCGCTCCGAGAGCCACGGACCCGCTCGCGTTGCTCGCTGGAGTCAACCGGCGAAAAAACGTTTTCATCGGGAGCCGAATGGAACGCAGTGACCATGAGGCAGCTGCGATGCAACGGCACGTTGCCCCGCTCGCGTTAGTCGCTGGAATCCACCGGCGGAAAAATGTTTTCATCGGAGGCCGACCGCGCAGCCGGGAGGCAAGTGTGGTGCAGCGTGCCACGCTGCCGGTTCGCCCTCTGATGGAAAATCTTTCCAATACGAGACCGAAGGCTACTGCGGTGAAGCAGCATGCTTCCCTACAGGGATCCAACGCCCTCGCGTTGGGGCAATCCGACCTCTTCACGAAGTCCTTTGCCTTCTTCGGTCAGCTTCTTACCGAGTTCGATTTGTTCCGGCGTCAAAACCGCCAGCATCTTTTCGTTATACTCCTTGCCGATCCCGGCAAACGGTTCCCTGATCTTTTCCATCACGGCTTTCATCTCCTCCGGGGACGGCTTTTTGGTTTCCTTTTCTTTTTCCGGCGTTTCACCACCGGCCTTTTCCTTCGCTTCCTGCGACCGCATGTCCAGACCGGCCGGCTTCAGGATTTCCTGATATTTGCCGCTCCGCTCCACTTCCAAGGCCCGGAGTTTCTCCCGTTGCTCTTGGGACAAACCAAGCACTTCAAACTTCGTCGCGTAAATGGACGAGGTCTCCAATCCGCCCCACATCTGGAACTTGTAGGTCTGAACCTGTTTCTTCTGTTCCGGCGTGAGAATTTGACACACTTCGTTCAGAAACTCGTCGTCCATGCGGAACGCCTTGTCCGCGGGCGGGTCTCCGGCAGGTTTTCCCGGACGTCCGTGCGGAAAATACGAATGATCAATCGCCGCTTTGAGCTTTTCGATCTGTTCGTCGGTCAGAGCCAGCTTCTTTTTGAAGCCGTCGTTTTTAATAAAAACCTCGAACCGCTCCGCTTCGCTCGGTTTATTGGCAAACACGTTGGAAACCGTACTTATCGAAAGAGCGGTGACAAGAATGGCGGCAAATGCCGCGGAAATCGTTCGTTTCATCATCATTTTCCTTTGTTGAAAGGGGTTAATCAAAGTCACTGACCGTAAACATTGTCAGGACGGAATCATTCAAAAAGACACACTGGCCGGCTCAATCTCGCCGGTGAAGGTTTTTTCGCCGGCGCCGGCGATGGTTGATACGGCTCTCCATGTGTTCAAATCAATGGAGTTGGAAGCCATGCGGACGCTGCCGTCCGCCATAAGAACATTGACGCCTCCCGTATGATAACTGCGTGCCGCAAAATATCCGTAATTGACGTGTGTGACGAGAAGTGACGGATATTTGGAGTTCGGTTCGTGAAACGCTCCGAAGGTGGTCATGTGAAAACGTCCGACAAGCCATGTGGCGCAACGGTTTGGAACCCATGTCGTGTCGGTCACATGCGAGGCCATTTCTTCGGCGGTTTTGACGGAAGTCACAACCGGAGAGGACATGTCGGCGTGCATGACGTATAACCGTCCGTGCCGTTTCGCCTTCATCACTTCCTCCATGGTCAAACCGGTGATATTGCTTTCACCGCCTTCGCCAACCATGCTTTCGGACATGGCCATGGTGTTACTCGTTCCGTCGAGTACGGCTCCGATGTTATAGTTGGAACCGAGGTGAAAAAGACCGCCTGTTTTTTTCGTCGGTACTTTGGCGGTTGCCATATCCATCGCGGTCGTCATGTCGGGACCGCTGCAGACAACATAATTGAGCGGCGCCAATCTGGAATCCGTTCCGGCGGGGTATTGAGCCGCCGGTGCGTAGTCGCTTGCAATCCGTTCAGAGTTTTGTTCACTCGGGCAAATCATCATGGGAACACGTGTCTGCGCCGCAGGAAGCAATTCCGGGTTCAGGTAGGCGACCATGGAACCGGAATACAAATGAGGAGCTTTTGTAAAATCAACCATACTGTGCAATTGTGTTTGCTCCGAGTAAGGAAGCATACGGGCCTGAATGGAATAGGCATTTGTCGACGATGCTCCCGGTCCCGGAAAACAATTCATTGCGGCGTGATAGTTGTGTAACGCCAGCCCGAATTGCTTGAGATTGTTGGTACAACTCATTCGTCTTGCCGCCTCACGCGCCGCCTGGACCGCCGGAAGGAGGAGTGCGATTAAAATTCCGATGATCGCAATGACCACCAGAAGTTCCACAAGGGTAAATGCTCCAAAACAGCCCCCCCCCCCCCCCCCCATTTTAACAAAGTTCTCACTCAGGAAGAAACCTTTTTCTTTGAAATCTTCCCTGCTGTTCCTGACGATATTTTTCTTCATTGCTACACCCTTTTTGTCAATGAGTTGGATTGTTTTTCTGATGCCCCGAACAATTGGGGGCGTCATGAGTTTATGTTAAAGTTTTGCAATTGCAACAATCAAAACAAAAAATTTGACTCCCGGCCGTTTGACGTGACCTTCCATGGCGACAACAGACAAAATCCCGTTCTGCTCTGTCAAAAACCTCCAAGAGATTCAATTGAACGCCTTGTCTGTTGTATAATTACAACTTTGATAAGATTTTATTGTTCCAACTCAAAGCGTCAAGAGGGCGGCGATAAAATTTTACTGATTTTTTTTGCCGCGCGGAATGATTTCACAAAAAGAGACCGCTGAAACTCTCGGGGCAAAGCCGGAAAACACATTCGGCGAGGGTTAATGCGGCTCGAAAAAGAGATAGGTATTGAGACGCTTTCGGAAAGCGGCGGACTTCAAGTGATAGATTGTACGGTGGTACGGCCCGACTTCCGGGTAAACATTGACCGCTTCAATCCGGTTCCGGTATTCCGGAGCCATGGAACAAATCGGCGGTCCGAAACGCCCCAGGGCCTGCACCTTGCAACCAACCCCGTAAAGCAGGTGGTAAAATCGAAGCGCCCGATCCATCGGATTGTACAAAATCAGTATTTTTTCCGCAATTTCCGGGACATGGGCGTGCCGTGAATGACGGCCGAGCCAATTCTGATCCGTCGCGGAAGCGGTTAAAACCAAACGAATCCTTAAATTCGGCGAAGGTTTCCCCTCTTTCAACATTTCCACCGCGTCGCAAATGATACGGTTTCCGAAACTGAACCCCAGCAGGCAAACCCGGCTGTGCGGCTTAAGCGACCGCAAAAACATTCCCTGATAAATCCCGTTTGCCATAGTGATCGGGATTTTTGAGCGGATATCTTTTCCCAACCCAAACGTGATCTTGCTCGCCGGCCAGTCCCAAAAGACAATCCGGTACGATTTTTCCGTCTTCAGAAGCCGGACAATCTCCATGCCGACCTCGACGGTGTCGGACGTGGTCGCAGTGTAACCGGGAGTGTACACAATCAGCGGAACGTCAGGGCTTTGCGTCGAATAAAATGCTTCCGCGCCGGAAGGAATCCAGCGGTTCTGCACAAAATGATAATACGTCACTCCCGCAAAATCGGACTCCTCGGCAGACATCCAGGGAACCGAATGTGTGTCGATCAGCCAGATGTCGTGCTGACAAAACGCGGATTTGCCGGAAAAAAGGAGCGAAATGGCGGCAAAAACGAATATCATAAGGTTTCTGCACAAATTTTTCATTGTTCCTCCACAGTTGATAAATATGCCGTACTTTGCTCTGATAACACCCCGCTCGCCGAAAAGATAAAATAGCATGAGATTCATTCAAAAGCAAGACGTCACGCCGGTTTTTACAGTCCGAACGCAACCTGCCGCATTAAGTGAATTTTGCGGATTCTCTGCCGCTCTATTTTTGGCGGACATCGAAACAATAAAGGTACTGAGCGTGCCGGATGTAAAGTTTTCCCCCGCAGACGACAGGATGCGCCCAAGTCGGGCCTTCCGCTTCGTTCGGCAGCACAAACTCGCTGATTTGTGTATATTTTTCAGGCGTCGGCTCAATCAGTGCCGCTTTCCGGCCGTTTTCCGAAAGTCCGTAAAGCAGCCCGTCCGCGTAATGGATGGAACCTTTGCCGATTCCTCTTTCCATATAACCTATGGTCCCGTCGGTGAATTTGATGGACCCCCAGCGTCCGTTGTGCGTGGTGCCGTAAACATAATCGCCGACCATCACAATTCCCCCGTGCTGATTGTCAAACGATTTTTCCGCCCAAATCTCCTCCGCCGCGAGGACATTACCATCCTTTTTCAGCCGGATCAGATACGCACCGCCGCCGTAACCGCTTGTCATAAAAAGAGTTCCCTCTTTATAAATCGGTATAGTCGCGTTGATTTTCAGTTTGTTGGCAAACGGATGGGCAAACAAAACCTCACCGTTTTCCGCGTTGATTCCGAGCAGATTTCCCTCCGTCGTGACCGCCGCAATGTGCATTCCCTCAAAATCAAAAAGGTACGGCGTTGCGTAACTGGCGGGAAAGCCGGAAGGTTTGGCTTCCCAGACCGTCTTGCCGGTGAGTTTGTCGAGAGCCGCCACGGAAGCTTTTTCGCCGCCGGGACAGCATATCACGTTGTTGCCGTCAATCACCACCGATTCCGCCAACGCCCATTGGATGTTTTTCGCGTCGAAATCTTCGAGAATGTTGCGAGTCCAGATTTTCTTACCGGTTTCCGCTTCAAAACACGCGACCTGACCGAGCGGCGTTTCGTCGTAAACGTATTTGCCGTCAATTGTCGGAGTGGCTCTCGTACTGGGATACTTTCTGGAGTCGTTCCATCCGGAACCGTTTTCACTCTTCCAGAGAAGTTTTCCTTCCATGTCGAGGCAGTAAAGCATCGACAGAACGTCATCCCCCTGACCCTGAGTTTCGTTCCCTGTGATGAAAATCCGTCCGTTCGCTATTGTGACGCCGGAATATCCGAAGCCGAGAAAATCCGCTGTCCAGAGAAGCGGCGGCCCGTTTTCCGGCCAGGACTTCAGGAGATTCTCATCGGCGGACTTGTTGTCCCCTTTCGGACCGTGAAAAACAGGCCAGCTTTCTTCCGACACCACCAGACCGGTGTTCAGCAAAACCAACAATATCAGAGGGATCAAGTGTTTCATTTTCATTGTCCTTCAAGAGCGGGTGAATGGTGAATATCCGACATTTGCGGGCGGGGCAATTTCCCGACCCTGTCTGATTATGACATAAACGCCGTAGCCGGGAAGCCCCGGCGGGCACTTGCCTCATCGTCACTGCGTTCCATTCGGCCTCCAGTTGGAAAGATTTCTCCAACCGACGGCGAACCGAACGGAGTGAGCGTGAGGGAACGTGCCGTTGCATTGTACCTCGCAAGTGGTTGGAGTCGTTGTTTCGCCGATGGACTCCAGTGAGCAACGCGAGCGGGGGAACATGCTGTTCCATCGCAGTATGCCTTCGGCCTCAAGTTGGAAAGATTTTCTATTGGAAGCCGACCACACCGAAGGTGTCGGGAGGCCACCGCCCGCCGCGGCTCGCGGCAGGGGTGCAGCGGTCTACCGCTGCCCGCCGGAGGCATTTCCTCCCATGATGAATGTTTCCCGTCATTCCTTCAACGATTCCCCTCAGCCTTTTGGCGTTTCCATCAATATTTTTTCTTTCTTCTGCGAATCAGAAATCT
>JAISQK010000013.1 GCA_031274255.1 Planctomycetaceae bacterium
ATCAAAGTGAAGTGGAAAAACTTCTCGCAGGACTCAGCGGCGGAGCGGCCGCCGCGCCGGAGCCGTCCCCTGTTGCCGCGTCTTCCCGGGAAGACAATATGTCGCTCGACCAGTCGGAAGTGGAGGCTCTTTTCAGCGGGAAAAAAACGCCGGTTCCGTCACCGGGTCCCGCGTCAAGTGCCGCACCGAATCCTGTCCAGCCGTCTGCGAATCCGGCGGCTCCGCCGAACAATCCCAAGACTTCCGCCTCTGTCTCTTCTTCGTCTTCCCCAAAACAGACCGCCTCGCAGGAGGACGGCAAGGTTTTGGGACAAAATGAGATTGAAACCTTTATCAAGGGAGGACTTTCGGCATCCACGAAACCTGCGGGGGGGGGAATGATCGGGGAATTGGGAGGACATTCCGACACCGAAGAGCTGCATGAGGACGAAGTTCCGCAGGGAGACATTGACTACCTTTTGAAGCGGGCGGAAGAGGCACTCGACTCCATCACGAAAGATCAGCCGCCCCGCGGGAATATTCCGCCGGAAATCATTGAGTTTCAATTTCCCGAATTCGGAGGCACAACACCGAATTCCGATCACGCGACGCTCGACCAGATCAGCGAAGTGGAGCTTGACCTGAAAGTCGAATTGGGACGGACGAACATGTATCTGGAGGATGTCTTAAAACTGCGGAAAGGATCGGTGGTGGCACTCGATAAAATCGCCGGGGACGCCGTGGATATTTTTGTCAACGGACGTTTGATCGCCCGCGGTGAAGTGCTGGTGATGAATGACAATTTCTGTATCCGTGTCGCGGAACTCCTTGCCGGTGCCATTCCGATTGAGTAGAATAAAGAAACGGCAAGGTTGACATGGCCCTGAGGTGTTCTGCCGGCAGTGGCTGTGTGTAAAGTATAATCTCTCATTGACAAACAGAGACGGTCCGACATGAATCATCAGAACAGTCAGAAAATTTTCTCAAAGGCAAAGACCTTGATTCCGGGCGGGGTGAACAGTCCGGCGAGGGCGTTCGGTGCGGTCGGCGGTGACCCTGTGGTCATGGCACGCGGCGAGGGAGCCTTTCTTTATGATGTGGACGGCAACCGTTACACGGATTACGTTCTGTCCTGGGGACCGATGATTCTGGGACATTCGCACCCGCGGGTGGTCGCGGCACTCGAAAAAGCACTCAAAGACGGTACGAGTTTCGGGACCCCGACGGCGGCGGAAAACCGGCTTGCGGAACTGCTCATTGAGGCGGTGCCGTCGGTGGAAATGGTGCGGCTCGTCAATTCCGGAACCGAAGCCGTCATGAGCGCAATCCGGCTTGCCCGCGGCTTTACGGGACGTGACTTGATTGTCAAGTTTTCCGGAAATTATCATGGTCATGTGGATTCGCTTCTTGTCGCGGCGGGAAGTGCGGCGGCGACCTTTTCCGTGCCGAATTCTCCGGGCGTCACTCATGGTACGGCTTCCGACACAATCATTCTTCCTTACAATGATTCCGAAGCGGTCCGTGAGCTGTTTGATCGCTGCAAAAATCCGATTGCGGCGGTGATTGTCGAGCCGGTCGCCGGAAACATGGGATGTGTGACCGGAACAGAGGATTTTCTCACAACACTTCGTATGGAAACGGAAAAGCAAGGGACGGTGCTCATTTTCGATGAAGTGATGTGCGGGTTCCGGGTTGATTACGGCGGGGCGCAAAAGCGGTTCGGAATTTTGCCTGATTTGACGACACTCGGAAAAGTGATCGGCGGCGGTTTGCCGGTCGGAGCTTACGGCGGAAGAGCGGAAATCATGCGGCACATTCTGCCGGAAGGCAAAGTTTTTCAGGCCGGAACACTTAGCGGCAATCCTCTTGCGACGGCGGCAGGAATCGCGACACTTGAGGAATTGCGGGACACAAATCCCTATCCAACGCTCGAACAGCGGATGAAGAGACTCGGTGACGGACTCGTTCAGGCGGCGGAAAAGGCGGAAGTTTCCGTGCAAATTTCGCAATGCGGGACGATGATGACCCTGTTTTTCAGCCGTCAGCCGGTTTGCGGCTGGGACACCGCTTCACAGTGCGACACGGCGATGTTTTCCCGGTATTTCCGCGGACTCCTTGACCGCAATGTTTACATGCCGTGCAGTCAATTTGAGGCATTTTTCCTTTCGACAGCGCACACCGACGCACTCATTGAGGAAACCATTGCTGCCGCCGAGGATTTCTTCTGTAAAATGTGAGTCTTCTTCATTAAAATTGCCGGAAGCAGGTCTGTTGTGATTCGAATCCTGACTCTTGAAACCACGTGTGACGAAACCGCTGCCGCTGTCGTAACGGATTCGCTGGAGGTACTCGGCTCGGTGGTTGCGTCGCAAGGGGCGTTCCACGAAAAATTCGGCGGCGTTGTGCCGGAAATTGCGTCGCGGGCACACTTGGAGCAAATTCTCCCGGTGATAGAGGAAACCATCCGAAAAAGCGGAATCACGCTACAGGATATTGACGCTGTTTCTGTCGCGAACAGGCCGGGTCTGGCAGGGGCGTTACTCGTGGGGCTTTCCGCCGCTAAAGCTCTTTCGCTTGCTCTGGAAAAACCGCTCATTGCCGTCAATCACCTTCAGGGACACATTTATGCGTGCCGTGTTGCCGCTGCACAAAATAACGAAACAAAAACAGAGAAGATTTTTCCTTGTCTGGGTCTGATTGTCAGCGGAGGACACACCAGTTTGTACCGGTGTCCCGGACCGCTCGGCTTTGAGCTGCTCGGAACAACAATGGACGACGCCGCCGGAGAAGCGTTCGACAAAGTCGCCTCAATGCTGGGACTCCCTTATCCCGGCGGTCCGATGATTCAAAAAGCAGCGGAAAAGGGGAATCCCAAATCGTACAACTTTCCTCGATCCATGTTGGACGATCATGAGCGGCTTGATTTCAGTTTCAGCGGCTTGAAAACCGCTGTTCGTTACAAAATTGTCGGGCCGGGAAAGACCGATTTTTCACAAGTTTCACTTTCCGAACAAGAAGTCGCGGATTTGGCGGCATCGTTTCAGGAGGCAGCGGTGGACATTCTCATCGGAAAAACGCTTCAAGCCGTCGAAAAAACCGGTCTGAAAACGCTTTGTATCGGTGGTGGAGTCGCGGCAAACACAAGATTCCGCGAAAAAATGGAGGCGGCGGCTCAAAAACATGGAATTCGGCTCCATATCGCCCCGATTTCACTCTGCACCGACAACGCCGTTATGGGGGCTATCGCCGTCGAGCGTTACAAAGCCGGACTTTTCGAACCTCTTGACATTGATGTTTACCCGTCTTGATGTGTGTGATTTTTCTTCGTTTTATTGACTGAAAATGCTGAGACAAATAGAGATGATGTACTGAATATCGCACAAAGTATACCGCGACGGGCAATAGCCTCCCGGCTTCGCGGTCGGCTTTCGATGGATAATCTTTTCAACCATTTTTCTTTTGTTCCGCTCGCGGATTCCAGCGACCATCGGGAGCGAATTCATGGCTTTCGGAGCGGACAACGTTCGGATGTTGCATCCCGGATTGCCTTCGGCCTCAAGTTGGAAAGATTTTTCCAACCGATGCCGACCGTCTCGTAGAGACAGGGAGGCCACCGCCCGCCGGGGTTTCCCGGCTGCGATACAACGTGCTACGTTGGCGGTCATTTTTCAGAATTGCCAGCAAAATCCTGCGTTGCCGGTGACGCCGCCGCGTTTGCCGAGGTATCCTTCCAATCCGAGATTGACCGCAATATCCCGGTTCCGCCGCGGACGGAACATTATCCCCAGTTCGCCGATTCCGGTGCCGCCCTGCAGCGAGGAACCTTCCACATCAAAAATCACAGGCATTCCCTGATCGAAGGCGTAAGCGGCGGCTCTTGCGTGACCGGAGAATTCATATTCCCATGCGGCGCCGACGTAACTCGAAAAATGAACGCAACCGCGTGTGAAACGTCCGCCGAGCCGCAGCCGCCGGGAATCCATCGTATCGAAATGGAACGGATTCCCGGCAATGACCACATTTCCGCCGCGATGCCGCATGGACAAATACCGGGCGGAAACATCCAGAGTACTGAAAGAGGACACCTTGTATTGATAACCCAGACCGCCGTGAAAACCGGTGTAGAGCGAATTCATGTCATAACGTGCGGTGTTGCCGTTCACATCCTGTAACGTGGTTTCAAACGATACGTCCGTTCTTCCGAGACTGAACGACGCGTCGGCATAAAGACCGTTCCGCCAATTCTGTCTGATGAAACACTGTCCGCCGTAGAAGTCGTCATTCCCGTCGCCGCGGACTTCCCTTCCGCGATGGTCCGTGATGTCGAGACGGGCGTTGAGATGGCTCCAGCCGGTTTGAAAGGCCGCTCCCAGCAACACGGAACTGTCCGGACCGTAATACTTTTTCACCATTCCCGTGTGAATCATTGTCCCGGAGAGATCGACATGTCCGGCGACATCGTACCGCGAGGTTCCGCCGCTGACGGCGAAAAACGGCTGCCAGTTTGTCTGTCCGCATGGCGTCTGCAGCACACCGCATGCCGGAATATCACCGCACTGCCGCTCGGTGATATTTTCCGCCAGAGGATACCCTTGCTCAATCAGCCAGTCCTGCGTCTGATTCAGAAACACCAGGGAACCGATCGGGCCGTTCGGGAAAATGTCATTTTCCGGTGCGGAAGAAACCCTCACCAGCCGGGCGACGAGCCGGCGTCCCTGAACATAATAGGCATCCACGGCAGGATTACCGGAGTCCGTGACATCCTTGTCAATGATGAACTGATAACGGATGGTCACCCCCTGTCTTGCTTCGGCGGTGCTGTTGACAGGGTCGCCGTTGAGATAACCTTCTTCGCCGGTATCAATCAGATAAAACCGGTCGCCGGACTGCAGGAGCGGTCCCGCCGCAAAATCGCTCAGCGTCACCAGACTGCCGTCAATGGAAGCCTTGTCCCCGTCAGGAACATGTAACGTCAGCAGCACGGTGCCGGGATTGTCGGCTTCCGTGCCGAACAGATTGAAATGCAGATGTCCGTTCAGATTCACGCGGTTCAGTCTCATGAAATTGCTCCCCGTCACGTTCAGCGTTCCGCCGCTTTCGAGTCGGAAGTCGTGATTTTCCGCGTCAAGAGCAAATGTCGTCGGAGCGTCGCCGGCCTTCAGACCGCCCAGAAGCGTGGTGCGGCTTCCCTCCAGAAGACGGACGGTATTGCCGTTGTTGTCCGGGTTGTTCAGGTCGTCCGGTGTCTCCACTTCAAACCGATTCTTTCCTCCCCACAGAAAATCGCCGCCGTTTCCCTGTACGGTCATCTTGAAAGTATTATCATCAGGGCTTCCGGTCTGGTCCGCACGGATCGGGTCGTACAACTCCACGCGGCCTCCGCTTCGGGCGTCAATCACCAATTCGGCATCGGACTGCGACGGGTCTTCCGTTACGGCAATCGTCGGGGGAATTGCCTGCTTCAGTGCCATGAACAACGACTCCTCATCCTCATCACTAACCCCTTGACTGCCGGAACCCGGCGGGTCCATTCCCAGAATCGTTCCGAAATAAAGGGAGTTGGTGTGCTCTCCTTCCGCGTCGACAATCGTGTTGTTCCTGAAAACGGTGCTGTGACCGGATGTCGCCCGCAAGGTGAGCTGATGAGTTGTACCGGCACCGGCGGCGGTATCAATGGCGACCGTTCCGTAAACACGGGCGGAAAGAGATTGCCCCTCGTAAATGTCGGAGTCGGAAATATGGGAGATCATCCTGTTATCGAGAAAACTGCTGTCGGTGATGACCATTCCCTTGCTCGAACCGCCGTTGTCGGTCACTCCGGCACCGGACGTTCCGTAACTGTAAATCACCCCTCCCATGATCTGTCCGTTTTCCGCGATGATCGTGTTGCCGTGGAAAATGCTGTTGCGGATGTCGCCGAAATGGGCGCTCGTCTCAATTCCCAAACCCGCCGTGACCCCGATCACCCCGCCGCCGTCGATGTATTGTCCCGCGGTGACCTGGATTCCGGTGAAGTTCATGTTGGCGACGGTGTTGATAAAAGGTGTCTCATTGGCCCGGACGCCGATCACTCCGCCGCCCAAAATGTAGCCGTCGACATGAATCTTAATGTCTTGAAGAAGATTGTTTGCCACGTTGTTGATACCGCCCGGTCCGTCAACCGCTCTGGTTCCGATGACACCGCCTCCTTCAAGAGAGGACCCTATCTCGATATCCAAACCGGTAAAGGTGTTGTTGGTCACACTGCCGATCACGGCGTATCCGCTCTCCGCCCGGCTGCCGATGATACCGCCTCCTTCAAGAGTCTCTGTTCGGATGTTCAGATCCTTGAACAGGTTACTGTGGACGGTCACGATTCCGGCGATGGGGATTCCGGCGATGGAATCGTCACCGCTTACTACATATGCTTTGCTGTGAGTCCCGATAATTCCTCCTCCCTGAATGGATTGAGCGGAAACCTCCGAGGCCGTGAAGACATTATTTTCCAGATAACCCAGATACGCGTAAAGATCATCCGACTTGGTTCCGATGATCCCGCCGCCCTGCAATGCGTCGATGCCGGTGACATGCAGGTTATCGAAATGATTCTCACTGGCTTCAGACAACATGGCGACATTCGCGGAAGACGCCCCGACAATCCCGCCCCCTTCCAAATCCTTGCCGCCGGTCGTTACGGTCAAGCCCTTGAAAATATTGTCCTTGAGAAACGCCAATGTGGCAAAACCTTCATTGGCACGCAACCCGATGATTCCGCCGCCCTTAATGCCGCCGCTATTTGTTTTGACTTCAAGAGCGTTGAAGAGATTTCCTCTCGCAAAACTGAGAGAGGCATTGGAACCGTCTTGATTCGTCTGAACCCCGACAATTCCGCCCCCTTGCAGATAACTTCCGGCATCGACGGTAACCTCATTGAAAACATTGCCGGACAGATAGCTCAACTCGGCATCGGCCGTGCTGGAAGCGTTGGCCGCAATCACACCGCCCCCCTGGATGTATTCGTTTTTGGTCTTGACTTTAATATTGTCAAAGATGTTTCCTGACGCCTCCCTCAGCAAAGAGTGATTGGAATTCTGGTTAGGACTGGCGGGATCGCCAAGACCCTCAACATCTTCCGAATTGTCGGAATTGACCGCGACGATACCGGCTCCGATGATTCGGGTTCCTGCGGTCACGTTGATACCGGTGAAGAGATTGCCGCTCAGATTTTCCAGTTCCGCGGAGGCTTCAAAGAATCCGTTGAGTCCGACAACACCGGCTCCCCAGATATCCTTTGCAGAGGTGATGGTAAGACTGCCGTTCGTGCCGCTTCCGAAAAGATTGCCGTGCACACTCCCGAGAGTCACAAGAGAAGGCGGATCCCCGCTGTCGTTCGATTTTCGGCTGTTATTGTTGAGTCCCACGATACCGCCGCCCCAAATCC
>JAISQK010000061.1 GCA_031274255.1 Planctomycetaceae bacterium
TTTTGGGATCGGTACCGTTTGACGACGCGTAAAAAGGTTGATGAAAAATGGATAGAGAAGCATACCTGGTTTCAGGTTTGTGTTTATTGCAAGAACTTGAAGGGACAGCGAAAGCAACATCGCCGTCAAAGTTTTGCCTTTGCGTATTATGGTGTTTCGTCTGGCAAGGCGAAGAACTTTTTTGAGGTGTATCGTAAGCGGTTCGGCATTGAATCAAGTTATCGGCAGAGTCATCAGGCGAGGATCCGAACTTGCACACGCAATCGGGGAACTCGGAGTTCATTTGCGCAAGGGCGTTGGATCCCAATAGGCTCACGCTCACTTCGTTCGGTTCGTTTTCCGATGGATCGTCTTTCTAACCGCTTTTCTTTTGTTCCGCCAACGTAGTACGTTGGATCGCAGCCGGGAAACCCCGGCGCCAACGCAAGGGCGTTGGATCCCAATAGGCTCACGCTCACTTCGTTCGGTTCGCTTTCCATTGGATACTCTTTCTAACTGCTTTTTTTGTTCTGTCGGAAAATACTAGCGACTAACAGGAGCGGGTTTGGTTCTCGGGACGGTAGTCACATCCGGGATGCAACGCCCTCGCGTTGTCCGCCGGAGGCATTTCTCCTGAATATCAGGACGCGGATTTTGTCTTTTTGATGTCCGGTTTCGGACTTCCGACGCCGAATTTTACCCTTCCAATGTCTGTTTTTTGGCTTCGGTGAGGGGATTTTGAGGTTTGGAGTGGCGGTTTGGGGCTTCGAGAATGAAATCTTGAGGTTCGGAGTGATGGTTTCCGGCTTCGGAGGGGAGGATTTGTGCCGGTTGTGATGGAATCGCGGCCTTTTTCCGCCCAAACAGAGGGAATTGCTACTTGGCAATCAAGGATGTTGCCGGAATAATCGGAAAAGGATGACAATGGAAGCCGAATGGAACGTAGTGACTATGAGGCAACTGCGGTGCAACGTGCCACGCTGCCGGTTCGCCGCCACTGGAAAAATGTTAACAATGAATCATATAAAGTACAAAACAAAAATGCCGGTGGATTCCAGCGACTAGCGGGAGCGGGTTATTGAGGCCGAAGGCAACTGCGGTGGAACGGCACGCTTCCCTCCGGCGGGCAGCGCAAGGGCGTTGGATCCCTGCCGCGAGCCGCGGCGGGCGGTGGGAACTACCGCTCCGAAGCAATAACCCGCTCCTGTTAGTCGCTGGTATCCACGAGCTGAAAAACGTTGCTACTGGAAGCCGAATGGAACGTAGTGACCATGAGGCAACGGCACGTTGCCCCGCTCCCGTTGGTCGCGGTGAAGCGGCACGCTTCACCGCAGACCGCAAGCGGTTAGAATATGATCTATTGAAAGCGAACCGAACGAAGTGAGTGTGAGCCTATTGGGATCCAACGCCCTCGCGTTGGCCGCTCGCGACCGGGATAAGGTGTGTTTCCTGCCGATAACAGATGGTGCGGCGCACAACCTCCTGCATGGACTCCTTCACCATCAGACTTTCTCCGCTGATGAGCGTAATGAGCGTGTCAGGACACTCCTCGACATAACGGATGAACTCCGCGTTCAAAATGAAACGCTGCCCGCTTAATTTCGTCAGTTCAATCATATTTCTGCCTGATGTAACAAGGGTTTCGCGGTATTCCCGGCGGTTTTCGGAGGACGGACCCGAATGGCTAGGGACTCACGGACTCATTGCAAAAACATTCTCATAATAAAAAAGCAAGACTGTAAAAAGGCAAGATTGTAAAAAGGCAAGATTGTAAAAGGCAAAACTCTCACACGTTGCCGGCGGCAATGTCTTTGGCCCAATAGGTGATGATAATGTTCGCTCCGGCGCGGCGGATGGCGGTCAATGTCTCCCGGACAATACGGCTTTCGTCAATCCAGCCTCGCTCCGCCGCGGCCTTGACCATGCTGTATTCCCCGGAAACATTGTATGCCGCAAGAGGCACGTTCGGGAACCGTTCACGCACCATCCGCATAATGTCGAGGTAAACCATCGCCGGTTTGACCATCACGATGTCGGCTCCTTCGGCCAAATCCAGTTCCACCTCCCGAAGAGCCTGTTCCGCTGCCGCCGCCGGGTCCATTTGATAGGAACGCCGGTCGCCGAATTGAGGGGCACTTTCCGCCGCGTCGCGAAACGGCCCGTAAAAACCGCTGGCATACTTCGCCGCGTAACTCATAACCGGCAGATGCTCAAACCGATTCCGGTCGAGAATGCCGCGGACCGCTCCGATCATACCGTCGATCATGCCGCTCGGCGCAATCATGTCGGCTCCGGCTTCGGCGTGAACAAGTGCCTGGTCCGCGATCATCTTCAGTGTGGCGTCATTATCGACATCCGCGTGACCGGCGATTTCCGTGAGTATCCCGCAGTGACCGTGGTCGGTGTACTCGCAAAAACAAAGATCGGTGATGACGAGAAGCTTTTCCTGAGCGGCGTCTTTGGCCGCACGTACCGCCTGCGCGATGATTCCCTGACTGTTGAGAGCGTCGGAACCGCAGGCATCTTTGGTGTCGGGAATGCCGAAAAGAAGAACACCGCCAATCCCAAGCGACTTCAACTCCTCTATCTCGCGGACCATTTCGTCGAGAGAAAGCTGAAAAACGCCCGGCATTGACCCGATAGGCACGCGAATCCCCTGCCCGGAACGGAGGAATAACGGATAAATCAGCTTGTCCGGCGGGATGGAGGTCTCCTGAACCAGTTCCCGCACGAGTTTGTTGTAACGTAGCCGGCGCATCCTGACCACAGGAAATGTCCCCGGCTGCGGCGTATCGTTTTGCGGCATTTTTACCCTCCCTTTGATTTATGAGATGTCTCTTTTGCGTAATTTACCCTGAACCCGAAGCGGAAGCGACTGGATTCGGAGGAAGCCGCCCGCGTCGGTTTGATTGTAGGCGTCGCTCCCTTCCATTGTGGCGATTCCCTCGTCATAAAGCGAATTGCCGCTGGAACGGCTGTCCACGATGATATTCCCCTTGTATAAACGGAGCGTCACCTGACCGGTCACCGGTTTTTGAGCATCCCGGATGAATGCCAGAAGAGCGTCCATTTTGGCGCAGTACCAGAAACCATAATAGACCATTTCAGCGACTTCCGGTGCGAGCCGGTCGCGAAGATGCGTCAGGTCACGGTCGAGCGTCAGTTGTTCGACCACGCGGTGAGCGCTGTAAAGGATTGTCATACCGGGACTTTCATAGACGCCGCGGCTCTTCATGCCGACGAAACGGTTTTCCACCATGTCCACCAGTCCGATGCCGTTGCGTCCGCCGATCGTGTTGAGCGTCTGCACGATTTCAACGGGAGAAAGCGATTTTCCGTTCACCGCGACCGGCACACCGGCCTCAAAATCAAGCGTCACCTGCTCTACTTTATCCGGAGCTTTCTGCGGCGGCGTCACCATTCCAAACTCGACAAGATCAACACCGTTGACGGTCAGTTTTTCGAGTTCGCCCGCCTCGTAACTGATGTGGAGGCAGTTTTCATCGCTGCTGTACGGCTTTTTCAGCGACACCTTGACCGGAATCCTCTTCGCTTCACAGTATTGAATCATTTCCGTCCGTCCGGGAAACTGATTGCGGAACGCTTCAATCCGCCACGGAGCAATCATTTCAATGTCGGGATTCAACGCTTCGGCGGCAAGCTGGAAACGGCACTGATCGTTCCCTTTGCCCGTCGCCCCGTGAGCGAATGCGTCCGCACCGACTTCCCTCGCCGTCTGAAGGCAAACTTTGGAAATCAGCGGTCTCGCGATGGAGGTTCCGAGAAGGTAAACCGCTTCGTATTTCGCCTGCCACTGAAGCACCGGAAAGGCAAAATCGCGGCAAAGCTCGTTCTGAACATCCACGAAACGAACCGACTTTGCGCCGATGTTCTCCGCCTTTTTGCGAATCGCCTCCCGATCCTCGCAAGGCTGCCCCAGATCGACATAAACGGCGTGAACATCATAGCCCTGATCCATCAGCCAGCCTAAAATCACGGAAGTGTCGAGTCCGCCGGAATAAGCAAGTACACACGATTTTGACATATTTCCATCTCTTCGCTTGTTAATAAGGTGTGATCAAATATCGAAAATTATCCGAGAATCATTTCCTGGATCGTCGCACCGGCGGGAATCATCGGAATCACATGTTCCTGATACGGAATGGCGACATCTAACAAAAACGGCCCCGGGTAGTCGAGCATTTCACGGACCGCATCGGCAAGTTCTTCCGGCTTTGCAATGGACCTTGCCCCCCAGCCAAACCCTTTGGCAATCAAACAAAAATCGGGATACCGGATTTCCGGACCAATTCCCGTTCCTTTGCCGAAAATCTCCGGGTTGTCGATAGGGCCGATGTAGGTGTTTCCCCGGTTCGACTTGAAAAAACGGTCTTCCCACTGCACAACCATTCCCAAATGCTGATTGTTCAGCAGCAGCACTTTGACCGGGAGCTTCTCGCAAAAACAGGCTCCGAATTCCTGAATGTTCATCTGAAGACTCCCGTCACCGTCAATATTAATGACCAGCTTTTCGGGACACGCCGCTTTGGCCCCCATCGCCGCCGGAAGTCCGAACCCCATCGTGCCGAGTCCGCCGCTGGTCAGGAACGTGCGGGGTTTGTTAAAACGGTAAAACTGAGCGGTCCACATCTGATGCTGTCCCACTCCGGTCGCAATGAGAGCGTTTCGGCCTTGCACCGCTTTTCCGAGTTCTTCGATCGCCTGTTGCGGCAAAATATAGGGAGAATCCTGTTTGTAGCGGAGAGGGTGTTTTTCTTTCCATTCGTCAATTTTCGTAAGCCATGCCGCCGTTTCCGTCCGTGACTGCACCACTTTATTGAGCCGGACAAGGACATCGTGAATGTCGCTGACGACGGAAATGTCCGCACTTTTGATTTTACCGATTTCGGACGGGTCAATATCAATATGGATAATTCTGGCGTTTTTGGCAAACTCACTCACTTTGCCCGTCACACGGTCGTCGAACCGGACACCGAACGCCAAGAGGAGGTCGCACTGATGCACCGCATGATTTGCGTAAGCCGTTCCATGCATTCCGAGCATTCCAAGACTCAGCCGGTTGTCGCGAGGGAACGCCGCCAGTCCGGTAAGGGTTGTCGTTACGGGAATTTGACATTTTTCCGCAAGTTTCAGAAGGTCTTCCGACGCATCCGCCGAAACGATTCCGCCGCCGATGTAAAGCACGGGGCGTTTCGCCGACACAATGGCTTCCGCAATGACGTCAATTTCCGCGTCCGAAGCGGCCGGAGTCTTGCCGGAATACCCCGGAAGGTCCATCGGAACATCAAAATCCACGGCAAAGGGCGCATTTTGCACATCTTTCGGAATATCAACCAGCACCGGTCCCGGACGGCCGGTTGTCGCAATGAAAATCGCCTCTTTGATGACCCTCGCCAAATCCCTGACCTCCTTCACCAGACAATGATGTTTGGTGATACTCCGGCAGACTTCCACAATCGGCGTTTCCTGAAAAGAATCATAACCGATGGCGTCGGTCGTAACCTGTCCGGTAATCGCCAAAAGCGGAATGCTGTCCATTTTGGCGTCGGCGATTGCGGTGACAAGATTCGTTGCCCCGGGACCGCTGGTCGTCATACAGACACCGATTTTTCCGGTGGCACGGGCATAACCTTGCGCGGCAAAACCGCCTCCCTGTTCGTTCCGCGGAAGAATGACCCGAATTTTGTCGCGATAACGTGAAAGTGCCTGGTGAAGCGGAATACTGTATCCCCCCGGATACGCAAACACAACTTTGACACCATGCCGGACAAGCGACTCGACCACAATGTCGGCACCGCTGAGCATGGAAAGAACAGGGTTGAGATGTGTTTCAGGTTTTGCACCTTGCTGAGTCACCGTATTTCTCCTCTTTTATCGCGTCAAAAGTTGCCCGAATCCCGACGGTGTTTCAGTACATTTTCTTCCGAAAACCGCCAGCGGGTCTTTCATTTTACTGTTTTTTCAGAAATTTCAAGGGCAAGACGCAGGGACTCACCCCAGCAGCGACACCACCTCTTTCAAATGTCTGCGGATCGGCAGATGCTGCGGACATTTTGTCTCACACGCTCCGCATTCCGTGCAGTTCGCCGCGCGGTGCGGTTCAGGGAGCATTGAGTAGAGAATGCGGCAGAGCTTCGTGTTTTCCGAAAGGACGAAGGCATTGTTGTAATGCTCGAAATTTCGGGGAATATCCACTTCAAACGGACACGGCAAACAATATTTACATTTCGTACACTTGACCGGCGAAGATTTTTCATAAGCCGCTTTCGCCGCTTCAATGACGGCACGGTCTTCCGCAGAAAGCGTTCCGACACCGCTTTTACCGGCAATCTGAACATTTTCGACCGTCTGCTCCATGCTCGACATTCCGCTGAGAACGACCGACACTTCCGGTTTGTCCCACAGCCAGCGAAGCGCCAAATCGACGGGGTTTTTACCGCTTTTTCGGATCGTTTCCCCCATGAGTCCCGGCGGTTTGGCCAGAACCCCTCCGAAAAGCGGCTCCATAATCACTACCGACACCCCTTTTTGTCCGGCATAGTTCAGACCTTTTGTTCCGGCCTGAACATTTTCGCCGGTATAGTTGTACTGAATCTGACAAACATCCCAATCATGACAGTCCAGCACCGTCTTGAACAGATCGAAATCATCATGGAACGAAAAGCCGACATACCGCAATTTGCCTTGCTGACGTTTTTTCTCAACCCAATCTATCATTTTCAGCTTTTGAACATTTTTCCAAAGACTCTTCTGAATATTATGAATCAGATACACATCAAGACAGTCCACGCCGAGTTTTTGGAGCTGCCGTTCAAGGATCGGATCCAGTTCCGACGCAGCCGTAGGTTCCCAAGTGGGAAACTTTGTGGCGAGAATCACCTTTTCCCGATAACCGTCGCGCAGAGCTTTTCCCACAACTGTTTCGCTCTCCCCTCCGTGATAGGGAGCCGCCGTGTCGATATAATTGACCCCGTGATCTATTGCATAACGGAGCATTCGGACCGCTTCTTTTTCGTCCGGCTTTTCACCGGTTCCTCCTTTGAGGAGCGGAAACCGCATACATCCGAAGCCGAGAGCCGAAATTTGAATTTTGTCTTTTGTAAAGCTTCTGTATTGCATAAAACCATCCCGAACGATAAAGTAAGTCCACAGAAAACGTATCAAAGGAACATTATAGCTCCCCAGAACTAAAAGGCAACAGCCGGGAAATATGCTGCTTCACCGCGGTATGCCTTCGGCCTCCAGTTGGAAAGATTTCTCTATTCGGCGGCGAACCAAACGAAGTGAGCGTGAGCAAGTGCGATCCAACATGCTACGTTGGCCGGAAGCGGGACTTTTTGTGTCAAAATTCTCTCTTTCCTACGGAAAAGGGAACAAGATTTTATCTCCCATGACAAAATCCGCGGCTTTGTTTTTGTGCATTTTTCCGTTTCTTAACCGACATTCCTTTTCAAACGCCGTAGATAATGTATACTTGGCTGAAGATATTCGTGTGGGTTTCAATATTTCAGCCTCCTTTCCTCCGACGATGCCATGACCGAATCCCGTGAAAATTCCGACGCCGCTAATCCGCAGACGATTCCACAGGTTCCGGCCAAGCGAAAAGGTCTTCTACGGCGTCTCTACAATTGGGTGCTTCACTGGGCGGAGACTCCATACGGCACTCCGGCATTGTTCGTGATCGCTTTTGCGGAAAGCTCGTTTTTTCCGATTCCGCCGGATGTGTTGCAGATTGCTCTCTCCGCCGGCAAGCCGAAACGGTCGTTTTATTATGCCGCGGTCACGCTGACCGGTTCCGTGTCGGGTGCGGTTTTCGGATATTTTATCGGTTATTGCGTTTGGGAAGTGGTCAGGGATTTCTTTTTCCACCGGGTCATCGACGAAAGATTGTTCGAGCGTGTTCAAGGCATGTACGCGGAAAATGTGTTTTGGGCGATTTTCGCCGCCGCCGTGACGCCGATTCCATACAAAATTTTCACCATTGCCGCCGGAGTTTGCCAAATTTCGCTGCTGATGCTGCTGTTTGCCTCGGTCGCGGGACGCGGTTTGCGGTTTTTTGCGGTGGCTTCCCTGCTCCGGTTTTTCGGACCAAGCATTAAAACATGGATTGAACGGTATTTTGAAATGGTCTCAATCCTGTTCCTGATTCTTCTTGCCGGCGGCTTCGCCGTCATCAAATGGGTCTTGTGATGAAAGACTTCGCCAAGTCCGGAACGGTTCGGAACAAGAACGCTCTTTGTCCGTAAAAAAGACTTGATCTGCCGGCGGAATCCTCCTCCGGTTTCCACACGGTCCGCTGCGCCGGCAATCCCTGTTGACAAGCGGAAACGGAATTGCTAGAATAATAGCAGTGCTATAAAAATAGCGTTTTGTCAAATCATGTTTTAAATAGAGGAGAAAAATCCATGACCCGTCTGGAAACATTGGCCCCGCGGGAGCGGCAGGTGATGGAGGCGGTCTATCGATTCGACGAGGCATCGGTCAACGATGTGCTTGGCACGATTGCCGATCCGCCGACATACAGCACGGTTCGGGCGATTATGAACACGCTGACCGAAAAAGGATATCTGAAATTCCGGCAGGAGAAAGGGCGTTACCTTTACCGTCCGGTCGTGCCGAAAAACAAGACACAGGAAAACCTTGTCCGTAATATGGTCAATACGATTTTTGCCGGAAACATCACCGAGGTGGTGGCCGCGGTTCTTGATGTTGCGGGAAATGACCTGAGTGAAAGCGATTACGTCCGTTTGCGGAAATTGATTAACGACAGCAGAAAAAGGAGACAATAACATGACTTTCGTTCCAATGATGATGACTTCGACAATCCTTTTGGCCGTCACGTACTGCGGATTCCCTTTTTTGCGGCGTCAAAGTGCCGCGGTACGTCATTTATGCCTTTGCAGCGTTCTGACGGCGATTCTCCTTTTACCGTTTTCCGTCCTGTTTCTGCCGACCATTACACCGGTGGTGCCTCCTGTGTCCGAACCGGAAAAGGAACGACCGGTCTCTGTGCCGGAAATCCTGAAATCGGAAATCACGGCACCTGTTGAAATGCCGCCACATGCGGAACCGGTTTTACAAGAGACGCCGCGGCCGGTGACGGTTCTTCAACCGGAGGTCCGTAAAACCTCCCTCCCCTGGGGAACGGTTGTTCTCTTTGTTTGGGGAATGGTCATGTTTTTCCGTCTGCTGAGACTGGCCGTGTCCGTTACCGCCGTGCGGAAGATGACCGCAACCGCGGTTCCTTTTCCTCTGCCGCAGGAAATTCCGAATACCGAAACCATTGGCGGAAAATTCCGCATTCACCGGAAGATTCCAGTGTTGACCAATCCTCAGGTGAACATTCCGTTTACGGCAAAAATCGTCCATCCGGTGATCTTCCTTCCGCAGTCCATGCAAAAGGAAAACGCGGACACATTGCGGCTTGTCCTGATGCACGAGACGGCCCACATCGCCCGGCGGGATGTGTTCTGGCAGCTTCTTTCACGGATTGTCTCGGCGGTTTATTGGTTCCATCCGTTGGTGTACTGGCTCACGCGGAAAATCCGTCAGGAACGGGAATTTGCCTGTGATGATGCGGTGCTGTTGAGTTGCCAAAACAGGAAGGATTCCATTCCGGAAGATTACGCGTCAGTGCTTCTGAACATTTCCGAATCCCTCCGCCGGACACCGACATGGATTCCCGGTTGTACGGTTGCGATGGCTCAAACGCATCAAATCGAAAAACGGATCAGGGCCATTCTTGATTTGAAACGTGTCCGGCGGCCCGTCCGCCGAATGAGCGGTTTGATTCTGATTCTCAGCATTTGCAGCATCACCGCTCTGGCCGGGATGTTTTCCCCGTTTGAAGCGGAACGGAAAACACCGGATTCCGCCGCCCGGCACGAATCGGAAACCGTTCCGGCGGATTCCAGGGTGGATGAAAACAAAAAAGTCACCATTCACGGCAAAGTTCATCTTCCTCAGGGAGTGACATTGAAAGATATGCCGTCCAGGTCTGTCCATGTCTTATGCAGTTACAATAAATGGCAGGGATACGGCATCTCCATTGATGTGGGCGAAGACGGCAACTTTCAGCATGACGCCCCTGTCAGTTCCTGGATCATGCTGTTTGCCGATTCTTTTGACGGGCTTGCGTCAAAAACGGTCAACACTCAGGTTACGGCGGAACAATCCCCGGGACAATATGATATTCACTTCACCAAGGGCGTTCCGGTGCGGGTCAAAATCTCTTACGCCGATGGAACTCCGGCGGAAAGGAAAGATTTTTCTTACAGGATTGACACTCCCGTTCAGCCGGGACGCGAAATCGAAAACATGTTCTTCGCACAGGAAACGCATGAAAACGGGGAATGCCGTTTGGCGTTTCAGCCCGGAACTTACACCTTCAAACTGAGCGATCTTTGGCGCAATGAAGACAGGAAAACAATCACCGTTGCGGAAGGGGATCAGGAAATCACGGTGGATTTTACGCTTCCCCCGGAGAAAAAAATCAGGATTGTTTGTGAAGACGGCGCAACACCGGTTTTTGTCACCTTGTGCCGGATCGGTTTCATTGAACCGGAAAGACCTTATTATTTTGGTCAGGTCAATTTGGACTGTGCCGAGACCGGAAAAGATTTTTTCGATTTCATTCCGGCACCTTATGGCGATATTGTCAGTATTTCAGCCAATGGCGGAAAATACGGGATTGTCGCCAAAATCCGTCCCGATACCGCAGAGGAGGTGATCACAATGATACTTTTCCGAACGGCAAAAATCAACGGACGCCTTCGTGACAAATCCACCGGCAATCCCATTACCAATGCCTGGGGGGATTTACAGCAGTATGTGAATCACAATGATAAAACCTATGACATCGGAACGATTGCAACAGGAGTTCCTTTTAGAACCGACATGAACGGCAACATGATTTTCGGTTCGCACGCTTCAATGCACGGTTACGTGGGAGCCGCTGTCGGCGGCGAGTACAAAGAGGGAAAACTGATGGTTTTCAAGGAACATTCCCTGGATAAAACATTACCGCTGGACTTTCCTGCTTTCCAGGTCACGGTTCCCGGTGAATTGATCAATCTCGGCGATATCTTTGTCGAAAACGGGGCATCGGCGTCAAAATAACCTCCGGTTAAGGCGGACGGACCAAACCCTGTTGTCACCGGACGGGTGTTCATGCCCGATGGAACACCGGCAAAGAACACCCGGATTGTCGGCTGGGGGCAGGATGCGGCAAATACACACCGTAATGATTACCATGCGGTAACAAACCAGGAAGGAGAATATACGATTTTTCTTCAGCCGGAAAAGGAGATTTTCGCCGGTCAGGCGTATCTGAGTACGTCTCTTGATGGAACCGGTCCTTTCGGAACTGGCGGGAGAGAAATTTTTGAGCCGCTTGTTTCGGAAGTCGTTACCTTCTTCCATAGAGGAAGACAGAAATCGGAGCATCATTTCCGGTTGCAGGAAGCGTACCCGCTGCAAGGCACCGTTCGACATGCTGATGGAACACCGGCAAAAGATGTGAATCTTTCCATCTCTCCGACAAATCTCTCGGTTTACGATGAAAAATATGATGCTCAGTTTTCACGAATCATGTTTTCAAGAACAACCGTCACGGATTCGGAAGGAAAATACCGGATTTACCTTTCGCCGGGCCGATACTATATTCAGGCATTTCCCCGTCAGATTGAGGACGAAAAGTCTTTCAACCCGGCGGAAGTCGGACCGGGAAAGAATCCTTCCGTGGACTGTGTGGTGAAAAACAGGACTCTGCTCCGCCCGCAACATGTCGATGGAACGCCGGTGTTTCGTCAAGCAGGCATAGAAACCAACCCGTCTTTCTGGAAATTCGGCGAACCGGATATGAACGGAAAACCAAAATGGCATAGTGTCGATGGTGGAAATATTGTCAACAACGGGGGTTACATCGAAGGTTACATGGACGGAGTGAAAAACTACTTTTTCCTGCTCAGCGGGGATTTCGAGGAAGGTTACGCCGGTGAAATTCCGAACAACCTCAAAAATCTTGAAGTCTATCCGGTACAGCTTATTCCGGCGGCGCGTGTCCGTTTTCGGCTCCTTGACGCCTCCAAAAAACCGCTTGTCCATCATCCGGTTTTTTGTTCCGTGCGGATTGGGAATGTGCATGCCCCCGGTACTTCCGTGTCTATGCGCATTCGCGGTAATACACTCCAAACAGACAAGGACGGAATGGCGACGCTTCCGGTTCCGGCACTCGGAACGCTGAAAGATCGGTTTCAATACAGGCTGTCGGTCATTGATCGGAAAAATATCAAGGGCAAATTTCCTGACAGCAGGAAATTCGCTCCGGAAAAAAGCGGCGACCTGATTGACCTCGGCGATATTCTTGCCGAATGAAGAATATTCGCGGGGAACATGCTGTTCCATCGCAGCCGGGAAGCCCCGGCGCCAACGTGCTACGTTGGATCGCACTTGCCTCCCAGTCTCTTCGAGACGGTCGGCTTCCAATGGAACATCTTTTCCAACCGCTTGCGATGTGCGGTGAAGCGGCACGCTTCCCAGCGACCAGCAACGCACGGGCGTTGCATCCCGGTAGGCTCACAATCACTTCGTTCGGTTCGCCCTCTGATGGAAAAATCTTTCCAACTTGAAGCCGAAGGAACGCAGTAACCATGAGGCAAGTGCGGTACAGCAGCATAGCGGATTAGTAATTGGTATGGACGTGGTATTGTTTTTTTGTTATACTTTTTGCCCTGTGGACAAAATGCGAAGTCTTTGTCAGAGAACTCACAAGAAATCAATCAGGAGAAATACCATGAAAACCATCCCGACGGAAATGGTCTTGTGTCCGGCGTTGCACAAAGGGGACATTGTCGTGATGGATCATATGACTGTGCATCGCGATCCCAAAGTGAAGACTTTGATGGAGTCGAAGAGAGCAAGTGTGTTGTACTTGCCGCCGTACTGTCCTGACTTAAATCCGATTGAGCTAAGCTTTTCGAAGTTGAAAACTTTGTTACGTAAAGAGAAGATTCGCGATGTAGGAAAGCTACAAGAGTTCCTTCACGGGTCGGAAAAGTTTTTTTCTTCAACCGACGGCAAAAACGACTTCAAACACAATGGATACTGTACGCGTAAATAATTAATTCGCTCTAGCCTTCCAATAAAGGATCAAAAACGGCTACCGTTGGCGGACATTGCCCCAAGAATTGGGTAAATGGTTCACCATTTCCCGCCGCGGCTCACGGTCGGGAGGCAACGTGCCGTCAGCAGAATTGTTAACGGCAAATGAGATACCTGATGAGTGATACGTATTGCTTCACCAATCTTCCAAGAGCCATATATCCGCGATACGGTAACGTCCACGTCAAAAAATACCGTCGCAAAAACGGCAGTTTATAGGAATGAGACGCCCCGATACAGGAATTCCGGCTTGTCTCATTGAGAACAATCGGAAAAGGTTTTACCATCGCAATATTGAACCCCATACGCCAGTTTTGTTCAAAAATATGATCATACGGATGCCGCATCGGCAAGGCACATTGCAGGATTCCTTTTGCCGCTTTGCGATTCAGAACGTATGCTCCCGCACCTCCGCACCAACTCACCGGAATATGCAGGAAATAACCATGTCCGAGAGTCTCTACAGAAAAACCGTACGGTTCTTTCAAACAATTCAGACGGAGCAAATCCCATGATGTCTGATAACGCAGAGCTTCCTGTAAGACTTCCATGAAACGGGGAGCTGCGGAAACATCATCTTCGCAAATAAGAGCGTATTCCGCACGGGATTCCCAAAATGCACGAATCGCTTTCATATGACTCAAAAAGCAGCCCACTTCGGACGGGTTCGTTCTTTTTCCATGAATCATACGGTACCGGCGTTCCGCAAAATCTTTTTGCGGAAAAGTGAGCTGCAGACCATTCACCGCCTCAATACGAATGAGACGAATACCCGGTATTGAAAAACTTTGAGAGACCCGAGTCCAACGGTCTTTGGAACATTCCAGATTGATGACATAGCAATCCATCGGCAGTAATTTTATTCCCGCAGTCTCTTTTTCCTTGGGACACGTCATTGTATTTCTCCGCATTGTTGATGTGTTATGGAGCCTCCGGCTCTTTGCGGTGTCTCCGTACATGTGAAAAACAGACAAGCTCATGACGGAATGGTTCCTTTTTTATTGTTCCGGCGGCGGGATAATGGCAATTCCGACTTTGACAGGCGGAACATCGGCTTTGGTTTTGTATGGCAAAATGATTGGGTCGGGAAGGACTTCCGCTTTCGGGAATCTGTCGCGGACATACTTGGGAATTTCTTTTTGCGTTGAATCTTTGACTTCCCAAACGATGATTCCGCCTTTTTGATTGACGTCGGCGTCTGTGGACCATGTGCCGGTCGGCGTTGCGTTGGAATCATGGATTCCGCCGTCATAGATATTCCAGTAATAATGAAGACTCGGACGATCTTTCATCGCCCAGATGGCGTATCCGCAAAGAGACCAGTCACCGGTCACATAAGGACACGGTCCATCGAATTGCGAAGACCAGATTCGATCACACGCAATGCCAAATTCCCGCATCGGAAACAGTTGTCTTTTCGGCTTGCCCGTCAGGTAAGGAAGACAAGAGTTGACAACAAGTAACAGACACATCCCAAATTCCAACAAGACAACCAATCTTATTATGCGAAAAAAAGCATCCGGTAACTCTTTAGCCCGAAACCGCAAAATCGCCCAGACTCCTGAAAAAGTCCAGAACGGAGCTGCGTAAGATGCGGAAATCTCGCAATTTTCAATAAAACTGATAGAAACACAAAGGAGAAAAGGAATCATAAAACAATAGAAAAGATATTTTTCACATTGTTTTCTCTTCTCTTTTTGAAGGAGTTTCTCGCGGTCAATCGAAAATGGGGACCTGTCCGCGGAATCGTCTGTATTGCCGATGTCAGTCACTTTCCATTTCCACACAAAACCAAGGACGGGATAAAGAACGACAAGGACAGGAAACCAATATTCCCCTTGAGAGATTATAAATAGCAAAGGCATCAGAACACGGAAAACAGGATTGGAATAGGGATAACGGTGTCCGGCGTAAACCAATGTGGAAAAATCGTTCTGATATAACCAGATGACATGCGGCAGAAAAATCAGGAACGCAATGATTGTTGTCAGATAAGGCCCGGTTCCGCACCATCGTTTTCTTCCTTCCGGCCTGGTGAACATAAAGATCAACATCGACAGAACCAGAAACGCAGCCGGATATTTCGCGTGAAAAGCAAGACCGATTGAGAGACCGGATAAGATCCAGTAGAAAAGCCGGTTCGTTTGAAACGCCTGAAAAACCAGATAAACGGAAAGCGACCAGAATGCAATTAAAACGGTATTTTGATTATAGACGAGCGAATGATATGCAAAGAAATAATACGGAAGAACCGCCAGCGTTCCGATCAAGGCGAGTTTTTCCGAGAGGACTTTCCGGCCAAGTTGCCAGACGGACCAGAGTGAAATGATCACGCAAATTTGCGACGCGAGAAACGGAGCAACGAAAGCACGATTGGTCAGAATGTTGACGATTTCCAAAATCCACGCGGGGAGCATCGGGTGTTTTCGAGTGGAAAGAACCCATTCCTTGGCAATACATTGAAGTTCAATCACATCAGTCATGCGGTATGCGGTGTGAAACAGAGACGGCAGTATCACCCAAAGTGCCGCAAAAAAAACGGTGACAGACCAGAACCAAACCGCGGCGGCCCGCGGGGAAAAATCTTTTAGG
>JAISQK010000129.1 GCA_031274255.1 Planctomycetaceae bacterium
ATGGACAATCCGCAGCTTCGTGTGACGATGGGAAAAAACGGGCATGAATTTGTCAAACAATTCGAGCCGCGGAAAATCTGGGACCAGTGGGAAAATCTTATCAGGGAAACAGTGGAACAGCACCGTAAGAAACCGTCTGAAAAAGATCAGGGGCAATTGCCGGAAACGCAAATCAGACATGCCGCCTGACTGCGGACGGCAGCGTGGCACGCTGCACCGCACTTGCCTCCCGGCTGCGCGGTCGGCGTTCATTGTCATCTTTTTCCCATTGTTCCGGCAGTATTTTCTTTTGTTCCGCCGGTTGATACCAGCGACCAACGGAAGCGGGTTATTGTTTCGGGACGGCAGTCCCATCCGGGATGCAACGCCCGTGCGTTGCCCGCCGGAGGCAATGATTCTCTTTCATATATGCTTTGCGTTATCCGGTACATAATCTCTATTTGTATTTGTATCAGCACTCTCAATCTATACGGCATAACCATTGGGATGCCGTGAGTGCCAGTTCCAGGCTGTTGCGATGATTTCCTCTATGTCGGTCACTTGGGGTTTCCAACCGAGTTCCTGCTGGATTTTGCCGGAACTTGCGTAAAGCACCGCAGGGTCGCCGGCACGCCGCTCGCCGTATTCTATCGGAATAGACGACTTGGTGACCTTTTCCGCAGCGTCGAGCATTTCCCTGACCGAATATCCGTGCCCGATTCCGAGGTTGTAAAAATTCGCCTCTCCGGGTTTTTGCGCCGCCATGGCAAGAATGTGCGCGGAAATCAGGTCTTCAATGTAAACATAGTCACGAATGCAAGTTCCGTCCGGCGTGGGATAGTCGGTGCCGAAGACGCAAATTTTCTCCTTTTTTCCCATCGCAGCGTACAAAATGTTCGGAATCAGATGCGATTCGGGATGGTGAGCCTCACCAATGGTCCCGTCTTTGGCCGCTCCCGCCACATTGAAATACCGGAGTGCGGTGAACGAAAATTCCGGATCGGACTTCACCGTATCCCGCAAAATCCACTCGACAAACCACTTGGAACGGCCGTACGGATTGATCGGAGCCTGCCGTGAGGTTTCCACAATCGGCGTTTCGTCCGGTTCTCCATAGGTTGCGGCGGTGGAGCTGAAGACCAGCTTTTTGACGCCCGCCTCTTTCATCGCCAGTAGCAAACCGACGGCTCCTGCGGTGTTGTTTTGAAAGTATTTCAGCGGTTCTCTGACAGATTCGCCGACCTCAATAAACGCGGCAAAGTGCATGACCCCTTCCGTTTTGTGTTCTCTCAGAACCGCCGTGATTTTTTCCCGGTCAGTCAGGCTGTTCTGATAAAACGGCACCTCCGGCGGAACGGATTCCCGATGTCCGGTACAGAGATTGTCCAGTACAACAACGCGGTGTCCCGCCCGCAACAAAAGCTTGACCGCGTGCGAACCGATGTATCCGGCTCCTCCGGTGACCAGTATGTTCATAATGGGCTTCCTACGATAAATTATGAATGGATGGGACGCGCCGTGTTGTTTGTCCGTTACGGCGATACCGCCTTTATGCCGCATTTTGCAGCAATGTCACTTCTTCTTTTTGCCGACAGGTTCCTCGACCGCCTGATCCCACCACCATTTTCCGTCCGCGAGTTTCAACTCCACCGTATTACGGGCCTGGATAATTTGGGCATTCTGTTCTTCTGTCGTCGTTTCCGCATCAAACGCGGTCTGCGGCTCGATTTTGACGCCGCCGGCGATCGGAGTCATCAATTTGTTCTGTTTCCAGACGGCGGCCACGGCGGAAATCGCTTTTTCCGGAGCCTTGCAGTTTTGGACGGCGAAGTTCTCCTCGGAACCGAGGAACTCCATATTCCAATCGCATTTTGTGTAGAGGTCCTCTTTTTGCAAATAAGCCGCTGCAATCAACATGTCGGTGATGTTTCGGAGTTGTGCGTAAACCGGAGTGGTTTTGGCAATTTGGGGATAATTTTGCGTGAAACTCTTCTGGAACGCTTCACTGGCGGAATTTCCCTGTTTTTTAACGACGGTCCGCACGCCGGCGGAGGAAACCACCTCGTCTTCGCCGACCAGTTTCAGACCCAACCCGACCAACTCCATGCCGAGTCCGTCTTCCGAAATCCGCACACAATCGTAATCCGGGACAAAATACCAGCGGACCAGAGCGTTGCGAGCCATGCTTGCCGGGGTGGCCTTATCGACATATTTGACCATTTTCACCGGAGGATTTTCGAGTCCCAAACCGATCAGCTTCATCCGATAGTCCGCCGCAACAAGAATTTGCGCGAAATGCGTATTGGCCGGGACCCCGTAGACCGAAATGTCGTGAAAGCCGAGACTGTCAATCATTCCGTTCAGTAATTGATTTTCCTCCTCCTGACTTTTCGGCAGACGTCCGCTTACCCGATTCACATACTGCTGAAAATTGGCGAGTCCCTGTTCCGTCGGGTCAATGGAACAGCCGACCATCGGAGTGGTGTTGCCGTCGGCGGGAAAAGCACGCAGAGCGACGACCAAATCCTGAAGTTCCAATGTCGGCAGACCGCTGTGATATCCCACATCCATACCGTCAGGACCGGGAACCCAGCCTTCCGCGGGACCGGCAATCACGAGTTCTTTTGATTCGGGAAACGCAAAAACATGCGTCAGGCGGACGAGACCGGCCAGATGCCGCATTTCATCGGTAATGACACCGCCGTTTCGGGCGAGTTTCCGCTCCAGTGCCGTGAGAGAAACGTACCGCATCCGGCTCGGTTTGGCGACATCTTCGGAAAGCGACATCAATGTCGCCTGAAGTTGCTGACGGCTCAATTGGCCGGTACGGTCCACTCTGCGGAACTGCTGAACCGTTCCCTGGGCATCGAGAAAAACTCCCGCGACACCGGAAATGTAACTGCTTCCGTTATTGGTATTACTGTTGTTTGTATTGTTGGTATTGTTAGTGTTATTGGTATTATTATTGTTGTTGTAAGTCTGAGCGTAAGCACTTGAAGCAAAAGCTCCGAGCATCAATGTCAGTGCCCAAACATGGAACCATCGAACATACGTCTGTTGACAACGCATAGAAAATCTCCGCTTTGAAATTGCCTCTATCAAAAGTGTCTTACCATTTAATACGGTGTGTTTTATCCGAGAACCTCATGCCGCGAAGCTCCATCGGAAACACTTTTATTCATCATAATTGGACAAACAGGGGAAATCAAGCGGTAAATCCGCCAAACGGACAATTTTTTCAGAAGTTTTTCCCATGATTTTCTGAGGATTTTTCACAGAATATCAAACGAAAATTCAAAAACATTGATTTTGACCGTGGAGCAGCTATAATAGTAAGGAACGGGGTTACAATCAATCGAGCTGCAAGAATTGGAAAGTCACAACATGAAGATTGCCGTCGTGGGATGTCATGGACTGCTGGGGAACGCTTTCGTGCGGTTCTGGCAAGGGAGTGAGATCGAAACGGTCCCGCTGGATTTTCCTGACAGCGACATCACCACGCGGATGATGACGCTCGACCTGTTCCGCGAAATTTCGCCGGATGTTATCATTAACGCAACAGGAATCATGAAAATGGATTGGCTGGAAAAACATCCCAACACGGCCCGAACCGTCCATGTTCAGGGAGCGGCGAATCTTCGGGAAGCGGCGCGGCGGACGAATGCGTTTCTCGTGCATTTTTCCTGTGCCGAGATTTTCGGCGACGCCGGAAAAGAGGAAACGGTACCATTTTCAGAAGGCGACATTCCCCATCCCCTAAGTATTTACGCCAAGACGAAACTCGACGGCGAGCGGGCTGTTTTGGAGTACGAAAATCATCTTATCCTTCGGACATCCGCACTGTTCGGCCAAACGGGGAAACATACGTCGGGAAATATGGTGGAGTCCATGTTGCGTGCCTTGCGGCGGCCGGAACCATTGAATATCATCGACGATATTCCGACATCGCCGACATGGAGCGACGATCTGGCACGGGCGGCCGATTTTCTCATTCGGGGGCATTTTCACGGGATTTTTCATGTCGTCAACACGGAAACGGCGACGCCCTACGAAATTTCGCAGGAAATTCTGAAGCTCACAGGACTGAAGCGGGATTTTCGCCCCATTCATGCGGAGGATTTCGGCTTCACGGCGCCGCGCGGACATCACACCATGTTGAAAATGGACAAATATGTCCAACTGGAAAATTTTCCTCCGATGCCGTCGTGGCAAGAATCTTTGAACCGCTATCTGTTATCCCGTGCCGCTTTCTGATATACTGTTATATTGTATTTACAGGTAGGAAATGAGTAGTTTCCTTCCAAACCGACGACTTGTTGAGACAACGTATTGAGACGTAGAATATCCGCTCCCATGAGACACACATCCATTTTTTACCATTTGATGATTGTTTTGGCATTCCTCGGAAGACTTCCGGCGGCGGAGGTCATGCTTCTGCCGAGGGAAACTCGGACCAATAAGACGATTTTCGTCAAATGTCAGGACTTCACCGACGCCGCGGTCGAACAACAGGAGCAGGACGTCTCTCCTCTGACGAATGAAGAGATTTTCGGCGGGAATCCGTTTGCCGCCGAGACGCCGCAAAAAACATGGTTTGCACAGAATTCCCAGCTTATCTCAAATGACGGCGGCACGCTCACACTGGAAAATCCGTTCACCGGTGAAAAACAGACGCTTATTAAACGGGAATGGCTGATTCCGAAAGGGGAAACATCACCGTTGACGCTTGATTCCTGGACATTTTCCGAGGACATGACTCAATTGTTGATTTTTACGAACAGCAAACGGGTCTGGCGGCACAACACACGCGGAGACTACTGGCTCTTCGACAAACTAACCTACAAACTCCGCAAACTCGGCGGCAATGCGGCTCCTTCGACGCTGATGTTTGCCAAACTCTCCCCGAACGGCCGGAATGTCGCGTATGTCCGGGAAAACAATATCTATGTCGAGAATCTGGAAATCGGGGTGATCAAACCGCTGACAACAAACGGCGGCGACCGGTTCATCAACGGCACCTTCGACTGGGTTTATGAGGAGGAGTTCACTTTGACAGACGGATTCCGCTGGAGTCCTGATGGAAGATTCATCGCGTTTTGGGAGTTTGACACCGAAGGCGAGCCGGTTTTCACGATGCTCGACAACACGGGTCCGTTTTATCCTGTGACAAAAACATTCAAGTATCCCCGTGCCGGTGAGACGAACGCCGCGGTTCGTGTGGGGGTGGTGGACATCGAAACCGGCGAAACCCGTTGGATGAAGATTCCCGGCGACCCGCGGGAAAACTATATCACCGCCGTGTTGTGGGGGGAGAATGACCCCTTCTCCAGATCGGACGACTCGGACGACCTGATGATTCAGCAGTTCAACCGTCCGCAAAACCGGATGACGCTTTACCGTGCTGACCCCAAAACCGGTGAAACGGTTCCGGTTTTGTGTGACACTGACGACAGGTGGATTGATCTGACGCCGATCCGTCCTTTATACGGCGATTACCTTTTCGAGTCGGAGCGGAACGGTGTCCGGCAGCTTTTTCTCTTGGAGACCTCAACCACAATCCGGTCGAGGAGGACAGCGGAAGAAGCCGTTCATCCTGTCGAGCCTGTCACTCCGCCGGACATGGATGTCATCGGGTTTGCGGCGTTTTCGTCGCTCAAAGATGCCGGAAAATATGGCGTTTACTTTTATGCTTCTCCCGGCAACGCAACACAGCGTTATCTTTATCATGTCGATCTGGATGGACGGAATTGCCGACGGGTGACTCCGTTGGACCAGCCGGGAACGCATCACTACTCCATCGCGGCGAACGGCGGGGCGGCCATTCACACGTTTTCACAGTTCGGCGTTCCTCCGACCGTGGAACTGGTCGAGCTTCCTTCGCACAAGAGGATTCAGCTCCTCACCGACAATGCGGAACTCAAGGAAAAACTGAAAAAACAGTCGCTGGGAGAGACGGAATTTTTTCAGGTTGAGGTCGAACCCGGCGTGACCCTTGACGGCTGGTGCATTTATCCTCCGAATTGTTTCCCCGTTTCGGGGCCGAAGAAACGCTATCCGGTCCTCGTGTATGTTTACGGAGAGCCTGCCGGTCAGACGGTTCTGGACAGTTGGGGAGGCAACACTTATCTCTGGCATCAAATGCTCGCGCAAAACGGTATTGCCGTCGTCAGTTTCGACAACCGCGGGACACCGGCTCCGAAAGGACGGGATTGGCGGAAGTCCATCTATAAAAAGGTCGGCATTCTCGGAGCGCAGGATCAGGCACAGGCCATCCGAAAATTCCTGGAAACGCGGTCTTTCCTCAGTGATGACCACGTCGGAATATGGGGTTGGAGCGGCGGCGGTTCCATGACACTGCACGCCATGCTTCAGTATCCGGAGATTTACAGCACGGGAATCGCGGTGGCGCCGGTACCGGATGAGCGGTATTACGACACAATCTATCAGGAGCGTTACATGGGAAATCCGCGGCAGGGAGACGAAGAAGCGTATCGGCAGAACTCCCCCATCCATTATGCGGGAAACCTCACGGGAAACCTTTTGCTGATTCACGGAACCGGCGACGACAACTGCCACTATCAGACAATGGAAATTTTTATCAATGAGTTGATTCGCTGGAATAGAGAGTTTACAATGATGGCATATCCCGGTCGGTCGCACGGCATTTTTGAAGGGGACGGCACAACACTCCACCTTCGGGCACTTATGACCCGCTTTTTGCAGGAACATTTGCCCGTAGAGGAAATGCCCGCAGAGGAAATGCGGGGGACAGGCTGGTGATTCGGTACGTTCCACCGGAACAGACAAAAAAAATGTTTCCACTTAATTTCTAAAGAAAGGTTATTTTATGACAAAGATTTCACGTCGGCAATTTCTGGGACAGTCCGCACTGATGGCGTCCGCCGCAGCAGGGATGGGATACGCCGCGCCGCACCTGGCACTGGGACAGGAAAACAAAGTCCGTCCGAACGAGCAGCTCGGAGTGGTCATTGTCGGGGCGGGAGGCCGCGGTCTGGGGAGTCACGGCGGGGAGTGGCTCAGCAATCCGAACACGAAAATCCTCTATTTTTGCGACCCTGATGAGAAAATCGGCAATAAGGCGTGTGATACGGTCGCGGAAAAGAACGGGTTCCGTCCGAAGTTTGTCCGCGACATGCGTGAAGCGTTTGAGGACAAAAACCTGGCAGTGATGTCGTGTGCCTCGACGAATCACTGGCACGCACTGGCCGGAGTCTGGGCGGTGCAGGCCGGACTTCACTGCTACATTGAAAAGCCGATCAGTCACAACGTGCATGAAGGTCAGGCGTTGGTCGCCGCCGCGAAAAAGTATGCCAAATGCGTTCAGACCGGTTCGCAGTGCCGTTCCAATCCGGCCAACATCGAAGCGAACAAATTCATCCGGTCCGGCGGTATCGGCGAAGTCAAATTTGCACGCGGACTTTGCTACAAGCGCCGCACGGCCATCGGTGCCAAAGGAGAGTTCGAGCCGCCGGCCTCGGTGGATTACAATCTCTGGACAGGTCCGGCACCGCTCGTTCCGGTCACGCGTCCGCGTTTTCACTATGACTGGCACTGGCAGCGTCTTTACGGCAATGGCGACCTCGGGAATCAAGGCCCGCATCAGACCGATATTGCACGCTGGCACATCGGGGTGGACCGTTTTCCGAATTCCGTCATCAGTTACGGCGGACGGCTCGGTTACGACATCCATAATCCGAAAAATAATGACCCGGACTACGTGGACGCCGGTGACACCGCCAACACCGAAACCACCATTTACGATTACGGCGACAAGTGCATCGTGTTTGAAGTGCGCGGTCTCGAAACGCCGTCTTATAAAGGAGCCTCTGTTGGTGTGATTGTATACGGTTCGGAAGGTTATCTCGTACAAATCAACTACTCTCATTCCATCGCGTATGACAATGACGGGAAAGTCCTCAAAGAGTTCAAAGGCGGTCGCGACTCTCTGCATTTTACGAATTTTATTGACGCCGTGCAGAAGAATGATCCGTCGCTGCTGAACGCTGACGCGCGGGTCGGGGCACTTTCCGCCGGAATGAGTCACCTCGGGAATATTTCGTACTATCTCGGCGAGGACAACAAGGTTTCCGTTGACGGCGCCAAAAAAACGCTCGAAGGAATCAAGAGTCTCGACAACAACATCGACACGCTGGAACGGATGGTGGAACATCTGACATCGGAAAAGAACGGCGTTGACCTGAAGAAAACGCCGCTTTCGATGGGACCGCTCCTCAAAATCGACCCGGAAAAAGAAGTCTTCCTCGACAACGACAAGGCCAACGCCATGCTGACCCGTGAGTACCGCGGTGAGTTCGTCGTTCCTGCCGTCGACAAAGTATGACCTGTTTGCTGCGATCCGAAGAGGATATTGAATGAGGTGTGTTCATGCGGCTGAACCGATCTTTTTGTATGAACACATCCTCATGCAGGGAAACCACCGCCGCCGGTATGACATCATGAAATATCCAAACGGCGGAATAAAACTTCACTCGCGTTTTGTCTGATGGATTTGGGAGAGCGGCGGGTGATGTTCTTTACCGAAATGCCGATGGCGTGCCAAGTGCTGTTGATGCTGAGAACGGAGGTATCCCGCAAAACAGGGTGAAATCTTTTTTGAAAAAAATTTTCCCGAAAAAGCGACAATTCCTCTTGACTTTGGGAATTGTTGTGGATAAAATACAGTCACCGGGTTGATTTGTGTCAATCTGCGTTAAATTTTCGTGAAACGTTTTCGAAAATCATCAAACCATTTTTCCAAACAGGAGAAAAACCATGCAAAAATTCACTTTGTGTCCGAAATGTCAAAATGGGGGGGGGAGAGAGTCTGTACGGCTTCCCGTATCGTAGAAACCAATGCTGCAGATGGAAATGCTGCCGATACGAAAGATTCTACAAACACTGTCCAAAACTCTTTTGTCCGTTCAAAATCCACTACCCCATCCGGTTCTACTGTCCGATCCGCTTTTACCCTCGTCGAACTTCTTGTTGTGATTGCAATCATCGGTGTCTTGATTGCTCTTCTTTTACCCGCGGTTCAGGCCGCCCGCGAAGCGGCAAGACGAATGCAGTGTTCCAACAATATCCGTCAGGCGGCATTGGCGGCACACAATTTTCATGACAATCACAAACGTTTTCCTGCATTTTTCGGTGATCCGATTCATACAGGACGTTATTCGCAACGCGGCAGTTTTCTCCTTTTGCTGATGCCTTACATGGAACAAACGGCAATTTACGAAGTGACAGCCGGAACCGCGGCGGCACCGGTAATCGCCTATCAGGTTCCGGGAGGAAAAGCGAATATTTCCGCTCTGCTTTGCCCGTCGGACGGCAATGCGACAACACGGACTGCGACCGATTGCACATGGACCAGTTATCGCGGCAGTCTTGCGGATTTGGCCTGCCGGATGGATTTAAACAGCCCGCGAAGTTGGCTCGGTGTCGGAACTCAAACCCGTACATTCGCCAATATTACCGATGGAACCAGTAATACTGTCATGTTGAGTGAGGGAATCATCCACGACAGTTCAGCCGGAGCCGCTGGCGGGAACTACAAAATGCGGATGGCGACGGGGATTCCCACCTATTATAATCAGGTGCCGCAGACTTGTTTAAGTCTGAAAGGACCGAATTTTCAGTTTCTGAATCCTGCTCAGCCGACACTCAACGGTTACGAGGCGTCAACACAAAGTCACGGCCACAATCTCGGACAGCGGGCATGGGACAATTACCCGCAAACAGTTGGAGTTCATACACTTTTGCCGCCGAACAGTCCGAGTTGTCACGACCACTGGGAATATGCTTGGGTCAGTGCAAGCAGTAATCATACCGGCGGTGTTCAGATCGCCAGACTGGATGCTTCCGTCAGTTTCATCAGCGAAACGATTCATACGGAACATCTGGACCAGGCCAGTTCAATTCCCGGAACTTGGGAACCGCCTTCTGTTCCGTCCAACGCAACATTAGGAACATTCAGCTACGGCGTATGGGCGTCTATCGGTTCCATCAACGGTGGTGAAAACGTAGCGGTACCATGAGCGTTTGTAAACAGATCACTTCGGATTTATGTTACCGATTTTTCCGTTTTACTGATAATATTCAAACTTCGGAGGTTAATTTGATGTTGAAAAAATATTCTGTTGTGATAATATCCCTTTGTCTTGCGGCTTTGCCCGGATGTAAACCGTCGAATCCGTATGGTGCTGTTCGTGTACGTGGAAATATCACGGTTGACGGTATTGCTGTTCAGGGAATCACTGTTATGTTCAAACCTGTCTCCGACAGCGGTATGAGTGCTTATGGTCTTACGGACGACAAAGGGAATTACGTTTTGACAACCGGCGGTGCTCCGTTTGGGACCGGGGCAGTTCCCGGAACGTACCATGTTACAATGTCCAAAGTAACCAATGATGAGCCGCAATTGACTGTGGATGAATATAACGCACTTCTGCAATCAGGCAAACCGCGGCGGGATGTCGTCAACAGAGTAACACACCAGATTCCGGAAAAATACAACCAGCCGGAAACATCCGGACTTGAACCGGTTGATGTCCGGTCTAGGGGACCCAATGTGTTCAACTTCAGGTTGGTAAGTAAAGATAAATGAGTCTTGGAAAACCAAGAGAAGAAAATAGAATTTTTCAGACAGACGGTTTATCTCGTAACAGCAAAAGTCCACATACGATGAATGAATGTACTTCTATTTCCGTCCGACCTGTTTATATACCTTACAACGTCATTACTTGCCTCTTTTTAAGGTTTTGGAAATTGAGTTTCATGAGAGTGTCGAGTTCGGATTGATAATCGGTTTCGACACGGCTCAGGCAATCATTGATACCCGACGTAAACTCCTCGAAGGTTTCGTAGTAAATATTGTCCAGACATTTCTTCTTGACCGATTTCCATAACCGTTTCATCCAATTCAAATTCGGGGAATAACTCGGAAGAAACTGTAACGTGATTCCCAAGTCCTTTGCCAAGCCCTCCACGAGTTTGCCATGTTGATAACGTGCATTGTCCAACACGATTACGATTGGCCGCCCCGCCTATTGCACAGACAATTTTCGCAACATCTCACATACGGTCACCGCCGTAATGTCACCGTCGTTCGCGACGACGGTCCATTGTCTGCTGATCGCATTGTACGCTCCCGGAACATTCCAACGTTTTCATCCCCGAAGGACTGCGAAGGAAGATTCGAGTGAAACACCATAAGCCACCAAGAAACGCGGCTTGAACAAAATGGACTCCGTCCATGAACAACAACACCGCCTCGCCCGCTTTTGACCGATTTCCGCCTGCTTTTCGGTTATTCGCACGTGCTTTTGAGCGAAAAGCAGGCGGTCAACGCAGTGAGCTTCGCATCGGGGATCCCCCAAGCCGCTGGATTCCGTGACCGGAACAACGGCTCTATTGGAGACCGAATGGAACGCAGTGACCATGAGGCAACTGCGGTGCAGCAGCATGCTGCCTTATGTTCCGCGAATACCGTTGTATTATAACAGAGAAGGAGAAGATCATGCCGTCTAAAGATTTTATTCCCGCCGCCGACGCGGCATTTCACAATTGGCAGAGTAATCTGCTCACGATGATCACCGCCAATAAAGCGACCAACGGAAGTATGAAAGCATACCGTTGCACCTCGGACGCCTCATGACCACGACATTCCCTTATCATTCTGTCGGAACGGGTTTTCCAACCGGTCTCGACCGTACGAAGGTGTTCTTATCCAGTAACACTTCTGTCAATAAACGTGACTCCTGAACATTTCCTAGTATCCCTTGAATTATTTCGAGTATCCCTTGAGACTTTCCGGGTTGCCCTTGAATCATTTTTGGTATCCCTTAATACTTTTCGGGTGTCCCTTGAGCCTTTCCGGGTTGCCCTTGAATCATTTCGGGGATCCCTTGAGCCTTTCCAGGTTACCCTTGAGTTCTTACGGGAATCCCTTGGATCTCTCCAGGTTGCCCTTGAATTCTTCAGGGGATCCCTTGTGTCTCTCCGGGCACCTTCTGAGTCACCCTGTGTCTCTTTTAAGTCTTTTCCGATTCTCCCTGGATCATTGCGGGTTACCGTAGTTCCTTTAAGAGATTTTAGCATTAATTCCGCGTAATGCAAGAGGGAATAGGCAAAATGCAGAAAAAAATTTCCATGGAAGCGTGCGACGCGTCCGGCTTGCCGTCGGATCGCCTCAATACTTCCGTAATGATACAGGCTTTCTCCTGTAGAGATAAGAGGAAACCTCGAAGAAATAATGGGAAATGTTGCAGAGAGGAGGGGAATTGATGAGAATAGGAGGGGAAATACTGAATTATTAGAAGAATCCAACCTTAGGAAAAATGTTTCCCATAGGAGGACGAAGGCATACCGCGGTGCAGCAGCATGCTGCCTCCGGCGGCCAACGCAAGGGCGTTGGATCCCTGCCGCGAGCCGCGGCGGGCGGAGGGAGCTACCGCTCCGAAGCAATGACCCGCTCGCGTTGCTCACTGGAGTCTGCAAGCGGAAAAACGTTTCCAACATGAGGCCGAAGGCAACTGCGATGCAACAGCACTTTACTTTCAGTGTCTCTCTGTACTGTAAGTGACCATTTCTAAAGAGTTTAGCAGAAGTCGCCGTGTTGTCAACCGTTGTTTTTCTTTTCTTCGCGATACTCGTTTTTTTACGAGGTTGCGTGTAGCCCGGATTTTTTCGTGTGTAGAATTCGTGTAATCTTTCTTCAACCGCAAGTCTGCTCCGGGCGGTGCCTCTGCTTTCTTCTTTTTCCGCACAGGATTTCAAATAGAAAACGGCAAAACAGAATTTGAAGGGATGCCGCCGCGTTTCTATTTGATTCGTCACGCCGGGTTGTTTATCTTGATCGAATTGTCTTACATTTTAGAAAAGAGGTGAATCATGTCACAAAGTATTGTGGAATCTCCCGCACTGGCCGGGGAGACCCTCGTGCCGTTGAAGGATGCGGGAAAACATTTTCCCGTGCCGGTTTCGAAGTCCTATCTGCAAAACGCGATCCGGAAAGGACGCGGCGGGGTCCGGCTTGAAACGATCTATCTGGCAGGCCGCAGGTACACCAGCGAGGAGGCCGTCGACCGGTTTATCGCAAGGACGCAGTACAACGGAGAACGGAAGGACCCGCCGGAGCCGGTGTACACCGAGAAAAAGCTGAAGGATTTGCGGAAGCGGTACAGGCTTCCCGAACCGGAAGGGACGCAGGGATAAAGAGCAAAATTTGTTTTATAAAAGGAGGGTCTTATGACAGTGTTTCGATGTGTGTCCGGGAGTATTTTCGACTCCAAAGCGGAGATGTGGCTGAATCCGGTCAATACGATGGGAGTGATGGGAGGAGGTTTGGCAGGGCAGTTCGCAAACTGTTTTCCCGACGTCCTTGAGGATTATAAAATCCAGTGCCAAGGCGGGCGGTGGGAACGGGGAGCTTTACATGTGGTGGTACGGTCGGAACAGCATCCTTTGTACGTCGTCAATTTTCCGACGAAGCGGCACTGGAAGAGTCCTTCCGATCTGGAATTGATCCGGGAAGGCTTGAAGGAATTGCGGCGGATCATGGAGGAGGATCAGATCAAAAGCCTTGCGGTTCCCGCACTGGGCTGCGGACTCGGCGGGCTGGACTGGTGCGATGTCTATCCCGAAATCATTGAGGCGTTGCAGGAGATTCCCGATCTGGAGGTGGAGGTCTATCCGCCGAACGCCGGATCGGGCTGTGAAATCAAAGAACAGAAAGAAGAGGTGAAATAATGGAAAGCTGGTTTGAATGTGAATTGAGTGTGTTTGTGAGTCTGCCTCCCAGAGTGTCGTACAGTCTCTGGGATGCGACTGACGGTAACAACCTTTGGCTGGTTTTCCAGACGGAATTGGCACAGGCACTTCATGAGGCCGGGGAGGATGTTTTTGAGGAAGGCCCGTGTGTGAGACGGAAATCGCCTCTGCCTGAGTCGAATACGACGGTAGCCTTTCTAGCGTCCTTTTGCTTGAAGGACCGAGAGGATCCGGCGGTTGCGGAAAATCAGTGCAAGGCGATTTGTTTGCGGCTTATAAATGGGTTGGAAACGTTGTCTTCCGCACAGCAAGCGAAACCCTTTGACGTAACGTTTATCGGAACCCGGGTACAGAGGGAGCGGTGTATTTCTGTTGCCTTAGTAGATTTGAAGCTAAATCAAGGAGAACAGAAAGAAATAGAAAGAAGAGGTGAAATAATGGAAAGCTGGTTTAAGTGTGTGTTGAAGCTGGAATTTCGTATTCCTGCCACGGCGACTTATAAGTCCCGTGATACGTTTGAAGGCAGGGATTTCTGTAAAGGTTTTAAGGATCGGGTTGAATTTTGCCTTGCCGAGAGCGGGGGTGACTATGCACTGGAATGCCTTGAGAGAGATGAACGCAAGCAACTCAATATCTGCTATGCCGGAGATTTACTGAAGGCGAAAATCTCGTTTCGACCGCACGAAGGCACAGGGGACCTGATGGCAGAGGAAACGCGGTGCGAGGAGGTTCGTCAGCAAGCGTGGCAGGAGGTTTTGGCGTACCTGTTTCCTGTTTTGAAAGAGTACGATGTCCAGGCGATTCTTACCGGATTCAGTGTCTGCCGGGAGACGTGTATTCAGGTTTCCGCAGGTGTTCCTGAGGAATATCCGCAAGAACAGAAAGACGAGGCGAAACAATGGAAAGTTGGTTTGAATGCGAGTTGAGAATAGAGCTGCGATTTCCTGACAAGGTGCTTTACAGTTTCCACGATGCGATGGAAGGCAGCGATTTCTGGAAAGTTTTCACGGATCGGGTTTTAATGATTTTCTTTGGAATAAGGGGTGTCTATGCAATAGGTCGCAGCGAGAAAGAGAAATACGAGCTGTCCGAGGACGATGATAAGCCGTCTTTGGTGGTGTCCAAAACTCCGTTTCGATTAGCCGACACGGGGGACAGGACGGAAACAAAAACGCAGTGCAGGGAGATTTGTCGGCAAACGGCGGGGTTTTTGGCTCCTCTGTTTCCTGTTTTGGAAAAGGATTCCATTCACGCGAGCCTTACCTGCTTTCGTGTCTGCCGGGAGCAGTGTTTTCAGACCTCCGCAGGCGTTCCCGAGGAATACCTGCGAGAACAATGAGAAAAAAGGAGATAACAAAACATGGAAAAATCAATGAAGGTTTGCGGAAACTGCAAATTTGCCAAGGAAATTCGGTTGGAAGAGGTCCGTATCTGGTGTTCGAAAGAGTTCAAAAGGAAGCCTGCGAAAAGGGACTGGTTTCTTATAGTCGATTTTTGCAAGGATTTTGAGCCGCGAGATGATATTTCTTCGGACGACGAAGCGGAAAAACAGAAAGAAGAGGTGACAGAGTGAGCGGGTTTGAGTGCAAACTGGAGGGACAGGTGACGCTTCGTGCGAGGGAGAAGAATAAAGTTCCTAAAGCCGGGACCGCTGTCCATGAAATGATTTCGAGGACAGAAGGTATTTATTTTGTCCCACCGCTTCGTGAACCCGACAGGTCCCTCCTTTCTCTTCGGAAGATATGGTCGTTCGAGGTTTCATTCCTGTTGAAGTACGCTTCAGAGGAGTTTGGAAGGAATCCTGATGTTGTTTGTGAAACTCTTTGCAGGGAGGTGGGAACGTTTTTGAGAGAGGTGTTTCCTGACCGGTCGGGGAATGAACTTACTGTACGTGTTTATGGCAGCTGGTCGGGACGTCGTCCGGATATTGACGTGTCTTTGAGATCTATTGAAGCGAAAGATTAATGAGAAAAAAAAGGACAAGAGGAAAAAGAATGAAGAGTTATCTTGAGTGTGAGCTGGAGGTGCGTTTGCAGTTTTCGGATTATGCGGAGTATCGCATTGATGATGCGTTTCGCTGTGTCTGCTTTGAACGTCGTCTTATAGCGGCCGCGGAAGAATC
>JAISQK010000339.1 GCA_031274255.1 Planctomycetaceae bacterium
AACCGTCGTGAATCTGAAACGTTAATCGCGAGCCGCGGCGGGGCAACGTGCCGTTGCATCGCAGCCGGGAAGTCACGGCGGGCAGTAGCCTCCCAGCCTTTTTAAGGCGGTCGGCGTTCCTTGTCATCCTTTTCCCGTTTTTCCACTCGCAGGTATCCACCGGTATTTTGTTTTATGTTTTAAGTGATTTGCTGGAAACGTTTTTTCGCCGGTTGATTCCAGTGAGCAACGCGAACGAGTCCGTGGCTTTCGGAGCGGTAGCTCCATCCGCCCGCCGCGGCGTCGCGGCCCGCCGGAGGGAAGCATGCTGCTTCACCGCAGTTGCCTTCGGCCTCCAGTGGTGAAGATTTTCCAACTTGCGGCGAACCGAACGAAGTGAGTGTGAGCCTACCGGGATCCAACGCCCTTGCGTTGGTCGCCGAAGGCATCCCTTTAGTACCTTAATGAATCTTATTTTCCATTCATAGAAAGAAACAGGAATATTAATGAATCCTGCTTCCTATTAATGAAATCCAAGATTATGAACATTTTTTCCCATAGAACTTTAAAAGAATGCCTCCGGGCAGCGTGCGGACGCTGCACCCCGGATGGAGCTGCCGCTCCGAAAGCCACGAACCCGTTCGCGTTGCTCACTGGAGTCCATCGGCGGAACAACGTATTCAACGGAGGCCGAATGGAACGCAGTGACCATGAGGCAACTGCGATGCAACGGCACGTTGCCCCGTTCGCGTTGCTCACTGGAATCAATAGGCGGAAAAACATTTCCACCGGAATCCGAAGGGATCAAAGCGGAAAATTCGGAAATCAGAATACGGATTTCAAAGATGGAAATCACCCTGTTAATAGAAACAATTTTCATTTAATATATAGAAACGCCGTAACGATGTTATTATACGGAATTTATGATTTATTCCACGCGGTGTCCGGAGGACTCCCCGAGAGTCCAGGAGTATCCTACGAGAGTCCCGGAGTGTCCTACGAGAACCTCGGAGTATCCTACGAGCTTCCCGGAGTGTCCTACGAGAACCTCGGAGGGTTCTACGAAACCTCAGGAGAAGACGACAAGAATCATGCGGCATAAATCAAAAGAAAGAAGGAGAGCAGGAAAATGATCAGGGAAACAAATTTCGGATTTACGAAACGCAGCACGAGGAACCTTTTATTCCTCTTTTTTCTCCTGATGCCGCCGTTCGGTTTTGCCGCGACCATCGCCGTCAGGAACGAAAGAATTGTTTGCACGCGGGAGGTGACACTCGGCGACGTTGCGGTGATCACACCGTCTCCGGGAGAAACCGGGGAAGACATCGAGACCCTGAAGAAGGTCGTGGTCTGTTCGCCGCCGCTTCCCGGCAAAGACCGTGTGCTCAACTCCACCCGCATCAAGGATGTCCTCGGGCTTCGCGGAATGCCGTGGAAGCATTTCCTTACGGGGGCTTCGCAGGTTGTCATTACGGCAAGCGGCGAAACCGGCAAGGACAAGGACAACGTGTCCGCCGCTTCTTCGGAGGAGATCGCCCGGACGGTGGAGCGGGGAATCGTGTCGTATCTGAAATATCTGGTTTCGGAAGAGGCCCCGTGGAAAGTGACCGTTTCGCTCCCGCCGGACCATCGGAAATTGCTGGATCAGTGCGGAACGCTGCTGGCCGTCCGCGGAGGAACTCCGCCGTTCACCGGGAGGCAGACCTTCGATCTTCAGTTCAGCGGAACGGATCCCGAAACGGGAGAAAACATCACGGTGCGGATCGGCGTGGAGGTTTCCGCTCCTCCGATGGTCGTCACGGCCAAGCGGATGATGTCGCGGGGAACCGTGATCGGTCCGGCGGACGTGATGTTGAGCTATCCGCAGGAAAAACCGAATGCGGAGAATCCCCTTCCCCAAGACGCTTTCACCAAACTTGAGGATGTCGTCGGCAGGGAAATCCTCCTGACGGTACGGCAGGGAACCGTTCTCACGGCCTCGCAAATTCAGATGCCGGTCCTCGTCAAGCGGAACGAAGTTGTCACGGTTTATTCCAAAATGCCGGGCGTCACCGTGAAAACGGTCGGACGTTCCCGGCAGGAAGGACGGCTCCATGATCTGATCGTCATCGAACAATTAAAGGAACGCAAGACCTTTACCGGACGTGTCATTGATGTCGGCGTGGTCGAAGCGATCCCGCAAAATACGCCGGTGACAGATTCCGGCGTGAATCCTTCGAAAATCCAACCTGCCGGTTACGACAATTCCACATTCATCAAGATTCCGTCACCGGAATAAAACAAGGAGTAAAACATGAAGGAAGTCTTTCTAAGTCTCGTTGCGGTCGTGAGCCTTTCGGTTCCCGCGGCCCGGGGGCAAAGCGCCAGCCTCTTTGCGACCCCCACCACACGGATGGAATCGCAGAGGCCGCTGCTTTTGCAGGATACGTCGTTTACGGCGAGCGAAATCAAACCGCCCAAGACCTTCAAAGTCCAGGACATCATCAAGGTCGTCGTCAATAATCAGTTTCACAATAACAACATTGTCGATACCGAACGAAAGCGGAAGATGAACAGCAGTTACGGAATCACCAGTTGGATCAAACTCAGCGGTCTTGGGTTTGAACCGGCGCCCATGGCGGGCGGGAATCCGGAAATTGCCGGCGCCATTGATTCCCAATTCAAGAACAAGGGAAAGATCAATCAGAAGGAACTTGTCGAATTTAAAATTTCGTGCCGCATCGTGTCGATTTGTAACAACGGACTTCTCTATGTTGAAGGAACCAACACGCAAATGGTGGGGCAGGATGAAAGTATTTTTGGTTTCAGCGGTTTTGTGCGTCCAGAAGATGTCCGGCCGGACAACACGGTATTGAGTGAGGATGTTCTTGATTGGGAAACAAATGTCATCAACTCGGGAGCCGTTCATGACAGCGTGAAAAACGGCTGGGGGCAACGCCTCATTGACAAGTTGTCGCCGTTTTAAAGGAAAAATCCAACAGGAGACTTGTCCATGAAAAAACTTATCCTTCTTTTTCTTGTCACGTGGATCACGGTAGGGGAAGCCGGTGTTTCGCGGGCGGCGCTCACGGTCGGCATGGTGACGCACGTGAAAGGTCAGGAAACCAACGTGCTGACCGGGATCGGGCTGGTCGTCGGATTGAACGGAACCGGCGACAAAAAATTAAGCGAAACTGCGAGGTCTCTTGCGAATGCGCTGCGGCATTTCGGACATCTCGAGATGAGTGTCGAGGAGCTGGCCCGGAATAAAAATGTGGCACTGGTCTCCGTGACGGCGACGGTTCCCGGTGCCGGAGCACGCGAAGGAGACTTGATTGACTGTCAGGTTGCGTCCATCGGTTCGGCGGCAAGTCTTCGCGGCGGACAGCTTTTGGTGACCTCCATGCTGGGACCGGTCCCCGCAAAATCCCCGGAGGACGCTCAGGTTTTCGCGACCTCTTCGGGACTTCTGACCTTGGAAGACGCGGCAACCCCGACGGTGGCGGTCATCTCCAAAGGATGCCGGCTGGAGGATGATTTTTTCAATCCCTTCGTGAAAGACGGTCTCATCACGCTGGTGATTGACAGCCGTTATGCAGGATGGGAAATGGCGAGAGCCGTTGCGACCGCCGTCGATCAGGACTCGCCGGACGGGGTTCGCCGTGCCCAGACGCTCAACCAGAATAACGTGGCCGTCATGCTGCCGGAATACGAGGACCCCGTGACGTTCATCGCGGACTTCATGAAGAACGAGTTGATTGTCACCTTCAAGATCCCGACGGTTGTCATCAACAAACGCAAGGGACTCATCACGTTTGACGGGAATGTCGAGATCACGCCGACGGCGATCACCCATGGCGATTTGACGATTGCGGTAGCGCCGCTGCCGGCGGAAGGTCAAGCGGCGAATCCGCAGCCGGCCGGTCCGAGGATAGAACATTTTGTCGGAATTGATACGGAGTCGGCACGGAACAAGGCCGAAAATCCGCGGCTGGACGCTCTGTTGCAGTCGCTTAACGCCATCAGCGTTCCGGCGGAAGACATCATCGCCATCATTGAAGCACTCGACCAGCAGGGAAATCTTCACGGACGTATTCAATACAAATGAGAAAGGACGCAAACAATGAATCCGGTTTCTTCCGTCACCTCCGCCGACACGGTTCTGCAGACCGCAGAAAACACTCCCAAGCCGCCGACGCAGCAGTCCGCAAAAAATCATTCCGAATTTAAGAAGGTTTTTCACCAGTTTGTCGGTGAAGTGCTTTACGGGCAACTCGTCAAAGCGATGCGTCAGACGCAGCAAAAGCCGGCCTACTTTGACGGGGGCCGTGCGGAGGAGATTTTTCAGCAGCAGCTTGACCAAGTGCTTGTCGAGAAGATGTCAAAGGCGGGAACGGCGACGATCACCGATCCGATGTTCAACCTTTTAACGGCCAAAAGGACGTAATTCCGCGAGGAATCAAAAAACTTCCCATCGCCGACGTCTCGCCGAGAAACATCAGCTTTTTCAGCCGCGACGGCAGCGTGGCACGGCAATATATTGCTGCATCGCAGTATGCCTTCGGTCTCATGTTGGAAAAATTTTTTCAGCGACGGCGAACCGGCAACGTATACCTTACAACGGCATTAACTGACCCTTTTTAAGTTTTTGGAAATTGAGTTTCATGAGAGTGTCGAGTTCGGATTGATTAAGCAGGCATAAGCCGGAGCGAGATAAGAAACATATCCCGACAGTTCATAAGTAATAGGACTTGATAAAGTAGAGCAACATCCGTTAGGAAAAGTAACGGTGACGTCCCATGTAGTGTACATTCCTGCTGTTGCCCAATTACTACCTTCACAAGAACCCAAATACCACGAAGACAAATCCGCTTCCGCAAGTACAGTAACCTCTCATTAAAAACTACTTCCGCTACAGGGTTTGTTACCACATTAGGAGGAGTACCCGTAGCAATTGAACCATCGTTATAGGTTATTCTTATATAAAATGATAAACTATACCCCTCAACGTTAATAATCATCTATTTTCAATATAGGCATAAAATGATATAATTTTCTTTTTTGTCAAGTTTGTTCAGGAGGAAGATGATGTTGCGGGCCCATTATACCAGAGGAAGAACGGAAGACTTTTCAACGATGACGTTATCCCCTAATTACTTAGAAGATAGATATTTTAATTTTGTGGAAATTTTCGACGAGCCGGGAGCGTAGTTCTTCCGTCCATTTCTTTCGACAACGAAAGAAACTCTTACACGCCTCTGTCAATTTTGAAAACGTATCATAATAGCGATTGTTCCGAACCTTCTCATTAAAAAACTTCCAACACCGTTCCATCAAGTTG
>JAISQK010000177.1 GCA_031274255.1 Planctomycetaceae bacterium
TGAAAAAAGTTCATTTCGTAATATCCCCGACGAGTAGGAGGTTTTGGTACCCAAAGACCAGATGAGGAAATCGGCATTTTCCGCAAGAAAATCCAGTAGGGAAAAACGTGTCCTTCCTACCGAGACCTGCAGCGTGGCAAGATGCTGTTACATCGCAGTAGCTTCCCGGCTACGCGGTCGGTGTTCATTGTCATCCTTTTTCCGTTTTTTCGTTGATGGACACCAGTGAGCAACGCGAGTGGGGCATTACTTCGGGACGAGGAACATGCCGTTGCATCGCAGTATGCATTCGGCCTCCAATGGTAACATTTTTCCACTCGCATACTCCAGTGAGCAACGCGAGCGGGTCATTGCTTCGGAGCGGGGAACATGCTGTTCCATCGCAGTATGCCTTCGGCCTCCAAGTGGAAAGATTTTCTAACAGGAAGCGACCGCCTCGAAGAGGCCGGGAGGCAGCATGCTGCTGCACCGCGATAGCCTCATGGTCACTGCGTTCCATTCGGCCTCCAATGAAAACGTTGTTTCGCCTGTTGATTCCAGCGAGCAACGCGAGCGGGTCATTGCTTCGGGACGTGGAACATGCTGTTCCATCGTAGCTGGGAAGCCCCGACGAGAGGGTAGCCTTCGGCCTCCTGTTGGAAAGATTTTCCCTCTGAGTGCGAACCGAACGCAGTAAGTGTGAGCCTACAGGGGTGCAGCGGCCTACCGCTGCCCGCCGGAGGCATCGCCATACTATTTGTCTCAGCGCACTCCAACTCAGATGCGGTCCTGCGCTCTCGGCTGATTTTTGCTCTGGTCCCAACCGGAGGAAATGGCCCGCAGCCGCTCAACGATTTTCGGGAAACGGTCGAGAACCTGATCGATTTCTTCCTCGATGTTGTACCGGCTCAGACTGAAACGGACGGAACCATGCAGCGCGGTGAACGGAACATTCATCGCCGTCAGAACATGGGACGGCTCCAACGCTCCGGACGTACAGGCGGAACCGCTGGACGCACAAATTCCTGATTCGTTGAGCTGGAAGAGAATCCCCTCTCCCTCGACACAGTGACACGCCACATTGAGCGTGTTCGGCATCCGTGGAGCGCCGCCGCCGTTAATTTCAAGATAGGAAATCCGCTGAAGGATCCCGTTTTGAAGTTTGTCGCGGAGAGATTCCATTCGGGCGAAGTCTTCATCATGCGTTTTTTCCGCGAGTTCTATCGCTTTGGCCATTCCTATGATAAACGGCACATTTTCTGTTCCGCCCCGCCGGCCGCTCTCCTGATGTCCGCCGGTCAAAAATGTCCGGCACGGGATTCCCCGGCGGATGTAAAGACCGCCGACACCTTTCGGAGCGTGGAATTTGTGACCGGAAAACGAGAGAAAATCGACATATCGAAAATTGTCCGACAAATCGATCGGAAGTTTCGTCATCGACTGTGTGGCGTCGGTGTGGAACAGAATTTCGGGATTTGTCTCCTTGGCAATCCGTGAGAGCTGTTCTATCGGGAAAATCACGCCGGTTTCGTTGTTCGCGTGCATAATGGAGACCAGAAGCGTGTCGTTCCGCAACGCTTGAACGTAGTCTTTTATGCGGAGATTTCCGTACCGGTCCACAGGAAGCCATGTGACGTCATAGCCGAACCGCTCCAGATCGCGGCAGACTTCCAGCACCGCCGGATGCTCGACGGTTGTGGTGATGATATGTTTCCGCTGCGGGATGGATTTGGTGACGCCTGCGAACACATGATTGTTGCTTTCCGTGGCGCACGACGTGAAAATCAGTTCTTTCGGGGAGGCCATGCCGAGAAAATCCGCAATCGTTTTCCGTGCTTTCCGGATTTCCTGAGCCACGCCGGTCGCGGCACTGTAAGCGGAACTCGGGTTGTAATAACGGGTTGTGAAAAACGGAAGCATCGTTTCCAACACTTCCGGGGCAATGGCTGTCGTGGCGTTGCTGTCGAGGTAAATCATTGGTTTCGTTTCGATACGATTTTTTGCGGAAAAATAAAATCTCCTTCGTTATTATATACGGAAGGGAGGACAAGGCAATGACCGCAACGGTTCGACAAGAGGCAACCCAAAGGGAACACGGTTGATTGAGGGAGGATCATCCCGCATGTCAAAGATCACAAAATTGCAGCGGAATGATGCGGGAACGGCCCGTTTCAGGAAAATTTCAAAAAAGCGACAATCCCGCTTGACTTTAGGAATTATCGCAATTAAAATTACAGTCATCGGGTTGAATTTGTGTCAATCTGTGTTAAATTTTCGTGAAACCTTTTCGAAAAGAATCAAACCATTTTTCCAACTAATGAGGAGAAAAACCATGAAAAAGTTAAACTTGTGTTCAAAATGTCAAAATGGGGGGGGGGGGTAGTTTGTACCGTCTTCCGTATTGCAGATGTTCATCCAGCAAGCAATGCCGAATCTTCTTTTGTCCGGTTTACTGTCCGATCCGCTTTCACCCTTGTCGAACTTCTTGTCGTGATTGCAATCATCGGGATTTTGATTGCACTTTTGTTACCTGCGGTTCAGGCCGCCCGCGAAGCCGCAAGACGCATGCAGTGCAGCAACAATCTCAAGCAACTCGGACTTGCGATTCACAACTATCACGACACTTCCAAAGGTTTCCCGTCCGGGATGTCGCGTATTCACACAAACATCACCGATAACAACCAGCACAAATTCGGAACCCTGCTCAAGTTATGCCCTTACATGGAGCAGCAGGCATTGTATGAAGCCTTTGTGAGCAAAACGGATTCCTACAGTTATGACAAATGGCCGACAGCAGCTCTCAATGTCACTCTTCCCGGTCTCGTTTGTCCGACCAATTCCGGTGAAGTTCCCTTCTTGGGTATTACCGGCGGCGGTAATGCCGGTCGGAACAACTATCACGTGATGTACGGAGACGTGGTTGATGCGGGTGGAAACGGCTCTAATGCCAATGCGGTCCACTGCCCCCGCGGTTTTTTCGGAATCAAGTATTCCTTCAAAGGAATGGGCGCTATTTCGGACGGACTTTCCAACACGATGGCCATGTCGGAACGGGTTGGTCTTGCCGCGGCGCGTCAGCAATACAGTTCGGCAACTCCGAAGAAAGGAACCGTGCTGATCTCTTCCTGGAA
>JAISQK010000286.1 GCA_031274255.1 Planctomycetaceae bacterium
CGGACACAAAGTGAATTTTTTCATGATTTTTCTCCTAATTAGTTGGAAAAATGGTTTGATTGAAATCTAACACGGATTGACACAAATCAACCCGATGACTGTATTTTAATCGCGACAATTCCAAAAGTCAAGCGGGATTGTCGCTTTTTTTAAAAAAGGGGGGCAATTTTGATTTTACGTATAACAATGAATTAAAAGATTATGGACGAAAACCTTTCGGCATGATAATATCATACAAAAATCACAAACAACATGTACAGTATTCCAACACACGATAATTATTGTAATCCCGTATCGCGAGCCGGCAATCCCGCCTGTGGTGGTCAAACAGAAAATCAGGGTTATACTATAGGCATCACCGAATGGAAAAATTCTTCTGAAGAGTCATTGCTTTTATCCCTTAAAATTCATTCCCGCTTGAGGAGTACCGTATTCTATGGCGCAGTTACGTGCCAAAAAAAATCCGCTGCTCAAAGACACGCTGTTTCCGCTGGTTTTTGACACCACCGTCATTGGGCGGCATCCTTATTGTGAAATTGTGCTTGACCATGGGGCGATCAGCCGGGAACACGCACGCATTATCCGGGACCAGGAGATCTATTACATTGAAGACCTGCACAGCCGGAACGGAACATTCCTCAACGGGAAACCGGTCGAGCGGAAACAGCCGCTTTATGAAGGGGACGTTATCCGAATTTGCGACATGGACTTCACGTTTTACTCCGGGGATGCGGATAAGCCGTCGGATTCCAGTCTGATGCGTCCGGGACATGATGTCGTTTACGATGACACCCCGGTGAATGACTCGCTCTACATTATGTCGCAAGTGCCGGTGGTGACGCAGGATCAGGACACGATGCCTGGAAAGTCCAATGCCGATGTGAAGTTTCGGGCACTGGTTGATCTCGGACGCAACCTGAACTCCGTTTTGGAGGATATGCTTCCTCATCTGGCGGCGAACCTTTTACGGTTTTTCAAACATGCCGACGGTGCCTATGTGTTTTTGAGAAATCCTGAGTCGCAAAAACTGGAGCTGAAAGCGTTTCAGCACCGGAAAAATTCTCCGAATGAGAGGCTCCATATCAGCCGGACGATTCTGGAAAAAGCCGCGGCGGCCAAAACCGCGATCCTTTCCAACGATGTGTCGGGCGATTCCTGGTTCGATACGAGTCAGAGTATCGTGGATTATCAGATTTGCTCGATTATGGTGACGCCGCTGCTCGACTTCAACAATGAGGTTTTCGGCGTGATTCAGCTTGACTCCCGTTCCGGCGGACATCGTTTTACGTCGGACGATTTGGACTTGCTGGTCACGGTCACCTATCAGGCGGCCATCAGCTACGAAAACGCGCGGCGTTACGAACGGATTGCTCAGGAGCGGGTGCTGGAACGGGAAATGTCGGTCGCGCACAAGGTGCAGCTCGGGTTTCTGCCGATTCAGCCGCCGAAGCTCGAAAACTACGCCTTTTTTGACTATTATCAGCCGGCAAAGTATCTTGGAGGGGATTATTTTGATTACATTGAGCTTCCGGACGGACGGCTGGCGGTCACGTTGGGGGATGTTTCGGGAAAAGGGGTTCCTGCGGCACTTTTGATGGCGAAGCTTTCCGCGGAAGTCCGATACAGTCTGGTGATTGAGCCGACACCCGCTCAAGCGATGCAGCGTTTGAACCGTGTTTTTTGCGAAGACCGTTGGGACAGCCGGTTCATCACGTTTATGTTGACGGTACTTGATCCGAAAACGCATCAAATTGTGATGCTCAACGCCGGTCACAATCCGCCGCTTTTTCGGGATCGAAACGGTCAAATCCGTGAAATTGCGGACAATCTCGGAGGTCTTCCGCTGGGGACGGGGCACGAAACCGTTTACCGTGAAGACACCCTGATCATGGAGCCGGAGGAACTCATCGTCATTTACAGTGACGGTCTTCTCGACGCGATGAATACCGGCGGCAATTTCTACGAACTCCGCAGAATCCGGGAACAGGTCGGCATACCGGGGCAAACCTCGGTGGACGCGGTCGGGCGGAGCCTGATGAATTCCATCAGGAAGTTTGTCGGCAGTGCCCCGCAGACAGACGATCAGTGCCTCGTCATTTTCGGACGTTACAGTTAAAACGGAATTTCAGAGTTCAGGAGGACAAAGCGGATGTTCAGTTGGGAAAGTCTGGCGGTTGTTGCCGTATTGTTGATACTTATTTCAGGGATCAGCCGACTCGCTCTGAAGCGTCAGACGGAAATCCTCAAGGGGTACTTTCAGCCGGAAGAACTGCATGAGATGGAACAGACGATTTTGAAGCCGGAAAAAACGGCCGGAAGCGAACCGTTTCACCAACCGCAAGCCGCGGCGGACAGCACGCCTTCGGCCTCCGGCGAAAACACGGCCAATCATGGAAAGTCCGCGGCTCAAAATTAGAAATCTTTTTCCTTTTCTCTTACCGGCAGAGTTTTAGAATGGACGCGACAAGGTCTTTATTGTACTGCGGCATTCCCCAGTGCGGATTGCAAAACTCGACATTTTCCGCCACCTGCAACAGTCCCGCGTCGTCAACTCCGATGTCGGCCGGTTTGGTCGGCGAGTGAATCCGGTGGAACCAGCCGCGGAGTGCTTCAATGGCGAGTTCCGCCGCCCGAACCGTGACCGGCTCATTGATGTCAAAGACCCGTTTGCCGAATTGTGCCAGTTTAGCACCGTTCCTGCCGCTTTCTCCGGAGTACCACACCAGCCACCCGGAAAGAGCAATCGAAAGCGACGCTCCATGCGGTGTGCCGAACAGTGCCGACATGCTGTGACCGATCAAATGGTTCGGCGTGCACCAGTGACCGACTCCCGACGGAGCGATGTTGTTCCAGGCCAGCGTCGCCGCCCACATAAAAACAGCTCTTGCCTGATAATCGTCCGGAGTGCGGATCATCGTTTCCGTAACGTCGACAATGGTCCGTATCAGCCCTTCGACATAACGGTCCTGAATGAGCGTGTCGGTGTCTTCACAAGTGAAATAGCTTTCCATCAAGTGCGTCGCGGCGTCAACAGCGGCGTAAGCGGTGTACTCCGCTCCGAGCGTGATTGTTGTGGAAGGGTCGAGAATGGAGACTTTCGGGAACAAAAGAGGATGTCCCCAGCCGTACTTTTCGTGCGTTTCCTCATTCGTAATGACCGTTCCCCCGTTCATTTCGGAACCGGTTGCGGCCACCGTCAGAACCGTCAGCAGCGGCAGTGCGGACTGAGGCTCCGCCTTGCCCGTGTAGAAATCCCAGACATCGTTTTCCGCGGAGGCTCCGGCACAAATCGCTTTCGCCTCATCAAGGACACTTCCTCCGCCGGCTGCGATGACCATATCGACATTCTCTTTTTTGGCGAGTTCAATCCCTGCACGGGTGTGCGACAAAACAGGATTCGCCTGAACACCGGAAAACTCCGCAAATTCCGTTCCGGCCTGACGAAGTGCGGCAATGACCTGATCATAGACACCATTTTTTTTGATGGCTCCTTTCCCGGAGACGAGAAGGGCCTTTTTCCCATATTTCGGAGTCTCTTCTGCGAGTTTGCCGATCGTGTTTTCTCCGAAAATGATTTTGGTCGGATTATGAAAAGTGAATGACTGCATGATATGCTCCTTCTTTTGAAAATGGTTACTTTTCCGTTATCATACCGGGTCACGCGAAAAAATCAAGCCGGGAAGCGTGCCGCTTCACCGCAGTTGCCTTCGGCCTCCGGTGGAAAGATGATTCATTGAAAGCCGACCACACCGAAGGTGTCGGGAGGCAAACCGCCCGCCGCGGCGTCGCGGCCCGCCGGAGGCATTTTTCCTGAACATCCTAAAAGGAATTTTGAGGTTCGGGCGGGAGGATTTGTGCCGATTATAATGGAATCGCGGCCTTTTTCCACCCAAACAGAGGAAATTGGGGGGGCTGCAAATGGCAATTGGAGTACGGCAATCCTTACCAAATGAAGAATCTTTGCCTCCGGCGGCCAACGCGAGGGCGTTGGATCCCGGTAGACTCACGCTCACTTCGTTCGGTTCGCCGTCAGTTAGAGAAATCTTTCCAACTGGAGGCCGAAGGCAACTGCGATGCAACTGCCTGTTGCCCCGCTCCCGTTAGTCGCTGGAGTCTATCGGCGGAATAAATAAGGAATGTTGCTGAAACCAAAAGAAAAGCGGTTGGAAAGATTTTTCATCAGAGGGCGAACCGAACGTAGTGAGCGTGAGGCAAGTGCGATCCAACGTGCTACGTTGGCGCCGGGGCTTCCCGGCTGCGGAGCCGCGTGCCATGCTGCCCGTTGTCAACAAAACGATATTGCAGGTTCTTTCGGGTTTTTGGTATAATCCATGGGTGATTTTTCTCTTGTCACTAACCCTGGAGATAGGATTGCCATGAATATCATTCGGAAACTTCTGTTTCTCATTTCAACTGTTTGGACCGTCAATGTCTGTTCTGTTTTCGCCCAACAGTGGCGACCGGTCGAGGATGGACGCGGTTTCGTTCCGGCTGCGGTCGATTCGCCGTCCGTAGCACGACCGGCTTTTCCCCGGTCTGCGGCACCGAACCCTGTTCCCGATTCGAGTCCGCAAAATCATCCCGGAGGCGAGGAGGTTTTTACGGAAATGAAAGAAGAACCATCCGTTACGTCCCATCCGCCGGCACCGCCTGTTGGAAGTCGCGATCCGAGGTTGGGGGAACGGGTTGCCAAAGTCTCGAAAATGACGGGGTCGCTCCCTCAAGAGGAAGGTCAGTTCGGCCGGGATTACGACATCACCCCTTACACCACGCGGACTGGGGCCGCTGTCAAACCGGAGCAGGTGATCTTCAACTGGATTTTGCGGCAGACCGGTCAGGAAGTCTGGAACCGTCCGCCGTTCGGCTTCCTGTGGGGAAATCATGAAAAACTCAGTGTTTATCACACGCCGGAAATGCAGCTTTTCGCAGCGGAGATTGTGGACCGGTTCGTCAATTCTCAAACGGCGAAAGAAGTTTACGCGATTCGTATGGTCTCGCTCGGCACACCGACATGGCGGACGAGTGCCGTCAATCAGTATCTGAAGCCGATTCCTGTCAAAACGGCGGGAGTTCAGGGATGGCTCCTTTCCCGCGAAAACTATGGCAAACTCGCGTCGCTTTTGGCAAGACGAAGCGATTTCCGTGACCATATTTCCTCCAACACGCTTTTGATGAACGGTCAGCCGACAATCATTCCGTTCCGGTCGCCGCGAAACTACATCCGTGATGTTCAGATTCGCCCCGACATGCCGGGAGGGTACGTGACCGATCCCACCGTGATCGAGGAAGGATACTATCTTGAAGGAATTCCGCTGATGTCTCTTGACCGACAGACGGTGGACATTATGCTCAAGCTGGAATTTCTTCAGGTGGAAAAGATGATTCCGATGATCATGGATGTTCCGACGGCTTCCGCTCCGGGACGGAAAATCACCATTGAAAAACCGCAGACGGCAATGTTTCGTCTGGACGAACAGATTCGCTGGCCGAAAGACAAGGTTTTGATGCTCGACCTTGGAATGATTCCGATGCCGGCGGCGTCGCAGGCAGCCGTCCAAGAGGGAATCATCAACAAGCTCACGGTTCAGAGTTCCTCACGGCGGTCGAATGTGATTCTGTTTATCGACAGCCGCGGTCCGGTCGAAACCTTGCCCGTTCCGGCCCCGCCAACGTGATGTCAGTGTCGGAAATGACTTGCAGATAAATGAAGCGGGAAACAAAAACGATAATTCTGTCATTTTGATAAATGGCATTTCTGAAAGTGATTTTTGTTGGCTTTCCTGTCCGGTTGCATCATTCCAGACAGAGAGTAGAATTAAAATCGTTATTGGGAGGGGGGGGCTTTCGGTAGTTTTTTGGGCAGGGAAGTCATGAGCCTGTTGTCTTGTTGAGGGTTTGTTCCTGTGCAAGCGATCAACAGGGCTGTCGTCTTGTGAATCATTGGGAGTCTGAAACATGTCCGTATGGTACATTAAATTCAGTTACATCAAACAATGTCAGGATTTGTTAAAAGCATAAACACCTTCATCACGGCTGCAATCCTTTTGCGGTAAAATCACAGATGGACATGGCCTCACTGAGGAGGGCAATGGAATGTCTTGCGGCTTTCAGAAGGAATGGATTATCCCGACCTTGCGTAATTTGAGATAGAAAGGAGAATCCCGTGAAAATCAGTGAAGTCCAAAGTGAAATTCTGCGGCTCAAAAAAGAAAAGGAAATATGTATTCTGGCGCACAGTTATCAGGCACGCGAAATCGTGGAGGTTGCAGACTTCACCGGCGATTCCTACCAACTCAGTGTCATGGCGAGCAAGGCTTCGGAAAAAACGATCCTGATGTGCGGTGTCCGTTTTATGGCCGAAACGGTCAAGATACTTTCCCCGGAAAAGACGGTTTTTCTCGTCAACCCGGCGGCAGGCTGTCCGATGGCCGAACAGATGGACCGTCCGTTTATTAACGACATCAAAACACGTTTTCCCGATCACACCGTTGTGGCCTACATCAACACAACCGCCGAATTGAAAACGATTTGCGACGTTTGTGTGACATCCTCTTCCGCCGTCAAAATTGTGCGGCGTATTGAAAATCCGAACATTTTGTTCATCCCTGACTGCAATCTCGGAGCGTATGTGGCGAAGCAGGTGCCGGAGAAAAACATCAAACTTCTTCACGGCGGTTGTCCGATTCACGCGGCGGTGACGGTCAATGAAGTCCGTGACGCCAAGACCGCCCATCCCGACGCACTGGTGCTTGTGCATCCGGAATGTGTGCCGAAAGTGGTGGAACTTGCGGATTTCACCGGTTCCACCTCGGCGATCATGGAGTTCGCGAAAATGTCGGAACATCGGGAATTTATCATCGGGACGGAAATGAGCATTGCGGAACACTTGCAGTATCTCTGCCCGGAAAAGACCTTTTGGTGCCTCTCGAAGAAGATGATTTGTCCGAATATGAAGATGACGACACTGGTCGATCTTTTGAACAGTGTCCGGGGACGCGGCGGTGAGGAAATCCTTTTACCGGAAGAAACGATCACCGCAGCGAAAGTCTGTATTGAACGCATGATCGAACTCGGATGACTTTCCGTTCCTGCGTAAAATCTTCTTCGCCGACAACATTTTCCCTTGATCATGGTTTGGAGTGGGAAGCGGGAACGTGCCGTTCCATCGCAGTTGCCTTCGGCTTCCTATTGTCCGCTTCACGTTGTTCCGCTCGCGGATTCCAGCGACTAACAGGAGCGGGTTTGGTTCTCGGGACGGCAGTCCCATCCGGGATGCAACGCCCTTGCGTTGCCGCCCGCCGCGGCGTCGCGGCACGCCGGAGGCAATGATTCTCTTTCCTACTATACTTTGTGCTATATCCGGTACATCATCTCATTTGTATCAGCACTCTCAAGAGATTTACGTCCCTCTTTGATTGCCGTACCAGATGATCTGCATTCGGGGACAATAGACGTAGCCTTTTTGAAGACAATAAGATGTGATCCACGCCTCACGATCCAGCATTTCCTGCGGCGTGACGCCTTGCGGCATCAAAAGGACACGCTCCGGCAGGATTCCGGCAAATTGCGAGAGATACGCTTCCATTTCCTCAATGTCGTGCGGCGTGTCAATGACAAACTTCAATTGATAAGGGTACGTTTTAATCAGTTTTTGGACGATTTCCGGACGATTCCGGTTCAGTTCGTGCCGGCGGACGAGAACTTCCGGTTTTCCCACAGGAGTCGAATTGGAGAGCTTCGGACTGATCGACATCAAGTGACACCGAACCGGCAGTTCAAGTATCCCGGCGGTTTCAACGGTGATCACGTGTCCCAGAGTTTCGAGCTGTTCCGTCAGCGGAATGATTTCAGCGTAAATCATGGGTTCGCCGCCGGTTATGACCACATGACGCCGCGAGGAAAGGAGTACCCGTCCGACGATTTCCTCCACGGCGAGGTCTTCTCCTTCGACCAAATCGCGGGAAGCGTAGGGCGTGTCGCAAAAACGGCACCGTAACGGACATCCGCCGACCCGGACGAAGACGCTTTCCGTGCCTGTCCAAAGTCCCTCTCCTTGTTTCGACGAAAAAAGCTCAACAATTCTCATGCGCGGCCGGTGATGAGACTCAAACCATTCTTCCGGCTTATTCCTCCATCCGCATACGTACCGTTTGACTTCGCACGGACGGCAACGTGTCAATGGTTTGAATCGCCGCCAATGTGTCCCCTTCACGGCTTTCATGTGTTGTGATGATGAGCGTCACCGGTTCGCCGTCGGTTTCACTTTCCGGCTGCAGCACCGACGCAATCGAGATGTCGTGTTTTCCGAGAATTCCGGCGATTTCCGCAAGCACACCGGGACGGTCCTCCACCTGAAAACGGAGATAATTCTTGCCCCAGATGTCCGCCGGATTTTTGATGACGCGGGAATAACGCTCCTGCGACCAGAGTTTCAGCGTCTGAAACGTGATGGCGGTCCGTCCGAGAACGGTGTCGATCAAGTCTCCGACCACCGCGGAAGCGGTCGGCATTTCTCCGGCCCCGCGGCCGTTGAAATAGACTTCTCCGACCGCATCGCCGACCACTTTCACAATATTGAACGAGTCGCGGACATTGGACACCGGTGTGTGACGTTTCACCAGCGTCGGAGAAACATAAAGTTCCAGACCGTCGCTTGTGGAATCCGCGACGGCAAGGAGCTTGATTCGGTACCCCAGTTTTCGGGCGTAAGAAATGTCAATGGCATCAACCGTATTGATACCGGTCTTGGGGATGTCCTGCCAGTTCACATTCGCCCCAAATCCGATATGTGCGAGAATCGCCAGCTTTTGAACCGTGTCCGTCCCGTCAACATCCATCGACGGATCCGCTTCCGCGTAACCAAGCCGCTGAGCCTCACGGACCGCCGCGGCGTAGTCGGTACCGCGTTCCTCCATCTGCGTCAGGATAAAGTTGCAGGTTCCATTGACGATGGCTTGCAGACTCTTCAGCTCATTCGCCTGAAGTGCCGTGGAAATCGCGTTGATGATGGGAATCCCTCCGCCGACCGCCGCTTCAAAAGCCACCGTTTTTCCATACCCGCGAGCCGCTTCAAAAATCTGCGGCCCACTCGTGGCAAGGAGCGCCTTGTTTGCGGTAATCACGTTTTTTCCGGACTTCAGCAGACTCAAAATGATGCTTTTCGCCGGTTCGATTCCTCCAATCAACTCCATCGCCACAGAAATGGAGGGATCGTCGAGTATGGAATCCAGATCATCCGTGAGAAGACCATCCGGAAGATTCCATCCCCGGGAACGGGTGATGTCTTTGTCACAAATCCGGACAAGTTCCACACTTCGACCGCAGACACGGGCGATGCGATCCTTGTGTTCAAGGAGAATTCTCGCGACCCCTGTCCCGATCGTTCCAAAACCGATTAAAGCGACTTTGACGCTGTTCATTTGTTCCAAATCCATTCAAAATTGAGTGACTCGTCATGTTTGAGGGAATCCGGCCAGCCTCTCAAACTCATTTTTTCTCCAGCGGAAGGAGTTTCACGTTTTTATACCAGCACTTGTGATCATGGTCCTGAAACCCGATGGAACCGGTTCTCGCAAAATCCTTGAGCGCACGCGGCTTGCCGTCTTTGGTGAATTTGTGATTTCCGTCAATATCGCGTTTTCCCGGTTCCGAGTAATCGTCGAGATTGGCCTTGACGACTTCCTCTCCGTTGAGTTTCACACTCAGTTCACTGCCGGCGAATTTGATTTCGAAGTGATCCCATTCCCCCGGTTCTTTTCCGGCGGCTTTGCTGGGAGCTTTCACGTCATAAAGGGCTCCGTGTGCGTGGACATCCAGTTTTTCGCCGGTCGTGCCGACTTGAATTTCAAAACCGGTATTGACCGGGTCTTTCCGGTCTTCTATCCGAAGAAAAATACCGGAATTGCATGTTTTGTCCATTTTGACATCGCATGTCAGAATAAAATCACCGAACAACTTGTCGTACGTGAGGATGTAACCGCCGCATTTGTAGGTCTGCATGGCACCGTCCTCGACTTGAGAAACGACCGGTTTCCCGTTGTTATTGATCCATCCCGTGTAGTCTTTGCCGTTGAACAGGAGAAGCCAGCCTTCTTTTTGTTCTTCGGGGGTCAGTTCGTTGTCGGCGGCCAATGTCAGACATGGGGAGAGAAAAAACGGGAGAAGCAGCAGCAGAGAAAAACGTTTCATCATTTATCCTTTTCCTTTCAAAGGGGGGAGTGAGGTAAAAATCAACCATCAAACGTATTATAACAATTTTTTCGCACCTTTCCAGACAAGGGAGGATTTTGTATAATAAACAGAGTCATTTTGAATGATTTTTTCTGAAAGAATTCCCATGAAACGTCCGGCGATCTGGTTTTTGATTTTCGTGCTTTTGTTTCCGCTGTTACAGGCGTATTTTTATTTCGACCTCATGGCGGATTGGCCGCCGGTCGTCCAGAAAACGGCCTATTCCTGTACAAAAGTCCTTATGCTGCTGATTCCGTTGATCTCTCTGGGTGTTATTCAAAAAGAGAGGTTTCGGCTCCGAAAATTCACCTGCCGCGGACTTTGGGAAGGAACCCTTTTCGGAATTTTCGTCTTTGCAGGGATGTGTCTTCTCTATGATTTTTACTTCAAGCCCGGCGGAATCATTGCTCCGGGCACACCTGTTGCCGAGGCCATTCTTAAAAAACTTTCCGCGTTCGGAATGCTGAAACCGTGGCTTTTCATTCTGTTCGGCGGCTTTGTTTCGGTGATTCATTCCGGTCTGGAAGAGTATTACTGGCGGTGGTTCGCATTCGGTCAGCTTTGCCGTACCGTGCCGAAACTTCCGGCAATGTTGATTTCAGGGGTCGCGTTTTCGCTGCATCACGTCATCATTTTGGGAACGTATCTCGGTTACAGCACGGTTTGGACATGGCTTTTTTCGTTCGGGATTGCTGTCGGCGGAGCGTACTGGTGCTGGCTGTACCTTCGAAAAGACTCCATTTGGGCGTCGTGGGTGAGTCACGTATGGATTGACATTGCCATTTTCGTCATCGGTTACGACATCATCTTCAACCAATGACACATCTCCGCAGCCGCGGCACGTTGCTGGAGGCGAAAGAGAGGAGTCTGCTGGGGATGACCTCTTAACGCGGAAAATTCTATGGAAAATTGCGGCAAGACCGTTTCAACAGGTTTGATTCTTCGAATGTCTTCCCGGAGATTCACCGATAGCAAACACAGGCCGCCAACGCGAGTGCGTTGGATCCCGGCAGGAGCTGTCGCTCCGAAGCAATGACCCGTTTGCGTTGCTCACTAATATCAGAAGCGGAACAACGCCTCTCTCGGAAGGCGAACCGGACGCAGTGAGCGTGAGCGACTGCGGTGCGGCGTGCCACGCTGCCGCCCGTGCGTTACCGCTCCGAAGCAATGACCCGTTTGCATTGCTCACCGGTCTCGGAACAACGTTTCTGACGGAGGCCGGCTGGAACGCAGTGACCATGAGGCAAGTGCGATCCAACGTGCCACGTTGGCGCCGGGGCTTCCCGGATGCGATCCAGCGTGCCACGTTGGCGCCGTGACGATGAGGCGATTGCCTGCCGGAGTTTCCCGGCCCCAAAAAAAATCAGGGGACAATTTTTCACAAGGATGTCAAAGGAATTCAAAAATGAAAACACCTCAATTTCTGACTTTACTCCAAAAGTACGGAGTAACACGTTTCAACAACCGGCCGAAGCCGCGGAAGGCTCCGGCCCAGGTCCGCAGCCGACGCTACCGGCGTCTGGCGTT
>JAISQK010000295.1 GCA_031274255.1 Planctomycetaceae bacterium
GAAAACCATTGAAGTGAAAAAGGGACGGCAGAAACTCAATTTTAACATTGACACATCCCTTTCCGTGCCGGAAGAACCGCAACAACGGTCGGGACGCGGCAGAAGGCCGCAACAGGAAAACAATGAGATTACCGATGAAAGCGGTCCAAGTGACGGTTAATACTTTCCCGTGAGATTATCACTTCACTGGCAGATCCTGATTGCGTTGATTTCGGGAGGGACAACGGGCGTTTTACGGCCCGGCGGAACTCCCTGCCTTTCATGGCCGGGCAACCTGTTCATGAACGTCCTGAAGAAAAAAATCTCAAAGCCAAAGTTTCAGACGGCCGTCGAACATGTCGGGAATTCGCTGCCGGACAAGCTGTTCGATCTGTGCGTTATTGTACCTCGTACTGAAATGCGATGCGATGATCCATTTGTTCTGAAATTTGTCCCGTCGAAGAGCCAAGTCTTCCAGATGAATGTGACCGAACCGTTGCAGCGATTCGCTTTTGTGATTTTCCGCCACAAACGACATTTCAAGAATCAATATTTCCGCGCGATACATTTCCGGATTGGCGTCGAGTCCGCGAATGGTGCTGTCTCCGAGATACGCCACTTTGGGAAACTGAATTTCACGGGTGATATTCACTCCGGACTGTGCAAGTTGCCGAATTTCCGCTTCCGAAAGTTGCGTGTATTCCTCCCTCAGCTTTTTTCGCCGTTCACGGACAATATATCCCAGCGACGGTAACGTGTGCCATGTACGCACGGCTTCCACGACGAGTTCCCGCGAAAGCTCAATGTTGTCCCCGACCGCCATTCCGACAAGTTGGCACGGTAATTTCCCGCGGTCCAATCGGCTGAACACCGCCAAAAGATGCCGGACCTGATCGACGGCTTCCTGCGGTAAATAGACCGTCGGCGGTTCCATCTTCATCATTCGCCGGCGGGCGACGTATGCCGGAAGTGCCAGCAGGTGATCCATATGCGTGTGCGAGATGAACCATCGCGGTGTTCCCATGAATTCCCACGGTTGGCCGCCGAGATCAAAACCAAGCTTCATTTCCGCAATTCGCCAGAACGTTTGGACAGCAGCTCGTGAAAAACCTTCCACGGTGAGCCCCTGAAGTTTCATTTGGCGAAAATTCTGATCTTTAATCATAGGATGACATCTCTACCGAAATTTGGAATGAGGGCACGGATTTTGATTTTGAAGCAAAAAGAAGATTCACAATAACGGACTCTAATCAGCCGAAATTTTACTGACTTTCCTATGAGCGTCAAGAGAACGGCTTCACGGTCAAATTGACACCATCCCTGTACAAATTACCAGTTTACGCCATTTCTGCAAACTTACTGTTTTGCTTAATTGGATTAACAGGAAATTTTCAGAAACAATCACAACAAATTTGATTTTGTACGATGTATATCCGAAACAGAGTCTGTTGGATCAGCAGCAACGATTGCCTGTCTATTTTGAAAAGAACTGCAGAAAACGGAGAAAATGAAATGGCAGTTTCCAGTATTACTAATCCGGCGAGTTATTATTCGACGCGTAATTTGGCAAGCAGTTACTCAAGAAGCTCGCAAAATACCTCGTCGTCCGCATACCGGAGCAGTTCCTCCAGCACCTGCCCGACATGCGGCGGCAATAAAACTTCGTCCTCGACCGGCACACGTACATCTTCCGCGACATTCATCTGTGCGAGTTGCGGCAGTAGCAAAACATCCTCTTCCGGTTCGTGTCCCACCTGCGGAACCAATCGCACCGCAAATACCCGCAGCGGTGCGGCTTACTACACAGCAGGTTCCGCTTCGAGCAGTTGCCCGACCTGTGGAAAATCCACCGGAACGACCACGCAGACAACTTCAGGAAAGTCCAACTATCAAATCCGGTAGAGACGGCATCGTTTACTGGTTTTGCTGAAAATTCCGGTCAAATTTTGGTTTCCTCTAGGACAAACTTCATTCGTTTGTTATAATCGGAAGTGTGGTTTGGGATTGCGGATGTGTTAACGTCTTTGCGAAGTTTTTTGTTTTGCGCAGTCCTTTTATCTTGACACGTAAGGAAACCGAAGGAGATTATCGGATGATTGCGTTTTTTCTGTTTTGTCTGGCGTCGGTCGGGCTGACGGCGATACTTGTGGACGGCAAAGTCTTTCAGCCGTTTCGGGAACGTGTGGAGCGTTCGGTGATTCAGGTGGAGCGGCAGCGAGCCGATGGAAAGCGTTCGAAACGCCGCACATGGATCGAATTTTTCTGGGGAATTCTTACGTGTTATCAGTGTTGCGGTTTTTGGAGCGGTCTGTTTTGCGGTGTTTTTCTATGGTTTTGTCTTAGTTTGGAAAGACTTGCTCCTCTCAGTGATGATGTCAAAACGGTTTGGTTGGTGTTCAGCCCCTTTTTTGTTTTGATTTGCGGTTTTGCCGGAAGTCTGCTCAGTCACACGTTTCTCCAGTTTTTTGAGCTGCTTTTCTACAAAAAAGAATTTTACCGCCGTACCATCATGCAGCAGTTTCCCGACGAACACCACCCTCATGGAGAAGAGAAACAAGAGGATTGAAATTTGCACTAGAACAGCATGACTGGCTTATCGATGAATATTCCACTATTTTTGTTTCGAAAAACGCCTCCTGCGGACGATCCTGAAGCGGTGCAGCGGGAAACCTGTCTCCTTAAAGAGATGAAAACGGTCGCCGGTTTGCAGATTTATTCGGGATATTCGTTGTACGATTATTCCGAATCGAGTGATTTTGTCCGAAAAATCCAAGCGGCACGATTCCCAATGGCGGTGATTTCCTGGCAGTCCGTGCGTGCGACCCGTTGGCTCCTCCGAAAACTAAGGGAAGATTTTACGGAAGAGGAGACTTTAATGATTGATCTTTCAGAACAGAAATCCGTCAATGAAATCCTCACCGTCATTCAGAAATTTCTTGACCGGTTTGGCGACACCGCCTCGACAGAAACAAAAATGGAAACGGAAACATTGATTCCTTCGCGGCGTTGGTATCCGGTGATTGACTACGGGAAATGCATTTCGTGTCTGGAGTGTGTCAATTTTTGTCTTTTCGGAGTTTACACCATTGACAAAGAGAACCGCTCGACGGTTTGCCGCCCGGATTCCTGCCGTGACGGGTGTCCGGCGTGCAGCAGAGTCTGTCCGGCGGGGGCGATTATTTTTCCCGAGTATGACGATCCGGTGATTTCCGGACGTATGGAAGCGGTAAGCTCTTCGGCTCCAGCCGTTTCCCAACCGCTGGCTTTACAAAAGAGTGATTCCGCCAAGCCGGAACTCGACCGTCTTATTGACCAGCTTGAGGATTTCGACCTGTAGAAAAGGAACTGCCATGAATCTGAATCAGGAATCCTCGAAGTGGTTCGGGATGCTTTTCGGAAAATGGCGGTTTTCCACGACGATTCTTTCGCTTATCCTTCATCTGGTGATTCTGACGGCATTGATTTTTCTGCTTCCGTCGGTTGCGTCCAAAAGCGCCCCGGGGGAGCGTTCGACCGGGGAAGTCGGCCTCGTGTACGGCGAAGTGACGCAGCCGGTAACGCAGCCCGTGCAGCAAACCGCGGACACGCCGCCGCAAGCCGACACTTCCGCCGTTCCGGCGGTCGAACAAATTCTTGCCGAGCAGAGGAAAATGTTTGAGCCGCAAGCGGATGTTCTTCCTGATGTTGCGCCGCTGATTGGGGCTGCTGTTCAGGAAACACAGACTTCTGCCGGGAATGGAAATCCTTTGACCGGTGCGGCAGGAAATAACGGCAGTACCGGCGACAAATTCCACGTGACGGGAAGCTTCATGGGAGCGCATGGTTCCGGTTCCCGGTTTATCTATGTCCTCGACCGTTCCGCCAGTACAAGTCTCGGAGGAGCAAACAGTCCGCTCGTGATCGCAAAACGGGAGTTGGCGGCGAGTCTTGCGGGACTGCTGGAACTGGGAAAGAAGGAAGGAAAGCTGATTCACTTTCAAATCATCTTCTTCAACCACGAAGCCACGATCTACCGTCCGCAAAAACAGACCGGCGGTCTTCCGTTTCTCGACGAAACAACGCTTGAGTCCGCCCGGCGGTTTGTCGGCGGAATCGTCTCCGCCGGCGGAACACAAGCGGAACCGGCATTACTCTTGGCTCTTGAGCAACGGGGAGACGTGATTTTTTTCCTCACCGACGGAGCCACGAATCTGACGCCCGGCGAATTGGCCAACATTCGGCACAAGTCACACGGGGAACAAATCCATGTCGTGGAATACGGCAAGGGAAAAAAGACCTCCGGCTTTAATTCGCTTCAGCAGCTTGCCCGCGAAAATCACGGTGAATACGTGTATGTCCGTCTTCCCTGATTTCAACCCGCAATCTTTTCCACGCCGCATCCTTCGAGTGAACTTGTTCCGCCTCCGGTCACCGGCCGCACCTTGATTTGCGTGCTGATACGTTCCTTGAGCATCGGCACATGGGAAATGACACCAATCAGTTTGCCGTCCTGCCTCAGCATCGCGAGTGTTTCCAGTGCGGAGTCGAGCGTTTCTTCATCCAGTGTGTCAAATCCTTCGTCAAGAAACAGCGACTCTATCCGCACATTTTCCCCCGACATCTGCGACAGTCCCAACGCCAGCGAAAGGCTCACAATGAAACTCTCGCCGCCGGAAAGATTCTTGACGGACCGTATTTCGCCCGCCTGATAATTGTCCATCACCGCCGGCTCCAAGAGCTTCTTTTCGTCGGAAACATCACGCACAAGCAGATAACGATCCGTCATTTTCCGCAATTGCCGGTTGGCGTGCGTCACCATAATATCAAACGTGATTCCCTGGGCAAAACTGCTGAATTTTTTCCCGTCCGCCGAACCGATCAGTTTGTCAAGATTGCTCCACCGCAAATATTCCCTGTTTTGTTTGTCCGCAAGTTCCTGTTGATGTTGATACTTTTGCCGCGTTGCCTGATTCTCGTCGAGTTTCTGCCGGATTGCCCCGATTTCCTGTTGGAGAACATTTCCCTCATCAAGATGTTTTTGCTTCGTGATTTCCAGCGTCTCGCGTATCGAATCCCCGATGATTTCCATGCCGGTAAGCCGCGGTTGAAACGCCTTCTCCTGCATCTGAAGTTCTGCCTGCCGGTTTATGATCCTTCTGGAAAGTTCTTCCGCCTGCGCCCGGATTTTTTCGAATTCCTGTTTCACTAAAGCGAGCTTTTCCCGTGATTGCTCCAATCCATTCTCCTGCTGCTTTACCTCAAGATTCGCCTGCCGCTCCTCCGCGTCGGGCGACTTTACCCCGAAAAGAATGTTCCGTCCGTTCCGCAGTGCGTTCTGATTGTCCTGCAAAACGCGGAGTCTTTCCGTCTGCATGGCTTGAGCTTGTGAGAGTTTCTCCATCTCCTCCTGTTTGTGAACAATCTGAATTTCCAACGTTCCGAGCTGCCGCTGAAGTTCACGCTCATTGTTCTTTTCGTGTGTCCATCGTTCCTGACGCAAGGTGAGCTTTTGGAGAATCTCTTCCACGGCATCGGGCGAAATTTCATGAATGCCATACGCCATGACTTCATTGAGCAGTTCATGACGTGTCGATTCCAGTTCCTTTTCCAATGCGGCGAGGTCCTTCTGCGTTTTTTCGACATCTTTTTCGAGCGACGCTCTTTGCTGTTCCGCCCTCTGTTGTTCGCGGAGGAGAATGTCTGCATTTTCGCGGAGTTTTTCAAGCGACATGTTAAGTTCCGCTGTTTTACGGTCAACGGCCTCCGCCTGTTCCATCACCGCCGAGGCGTCACGGAGACTTTTTTCGTCCCCGCGAATCTGAACGGCCAAAAGTTCCTCCGAACAATCCGGGGGAATTTCCGCCTCCGTTTGTGCGACGGCAATGGAAATTTCATTCCGCCGTTTGAGGGTTTGCTCAATATCCTTTTTGTTTTCCGCCAGACGGAGAGCAATCCTGTGACACATGTCCGTTGCGTCTTTCAACTGTTCTTTGAGTGACCGCATCAACGGCGAAACGTCATCGGAATGCGGCACGTTTCCCTGCGCAAACGGATGCTCCAACGCTCCGCAAAGAGGACACGGCTCATGATCCCGGAGCTGCTTTCGGAGTTCTTCGAGACTCTGAATCTGTTGCCATTGCGACAGGCGTTTTTCATGAGTTTGTAATGCATCTTCCAGCGATTCCTTATGTTTCGTTTGCGTCAACAGATTTTCTTCGAGGGATGTTTTCTCCTTCAGGAAGTCCGCTTCATCGCAGGAAAGCTGTTCCAGCATTTTTTGGTCGGCTGTCCGTTTTTTCATTTGCCGGACAAGCTGCTCGTGAAGCATTTTCTCCTTTTCCGCCGACGAAAGAACGGCTCGCCAGTCATGGAGGTCACGCTCCTGTAAAACTTCGGTCCGCTCCGACAGTTTCTTCTGCAATGCCGTTTGAACCTGCGACATTTCCGCCTGAACACGCTGCACATCCGCTCTTCGCAGCTCGAAAATTTGCGACGCTTCCGCGAACCGTTTCTGAAAATTTTGAAGTCCGCTCTGATTTTTTTTCCGCAAAGCATGCTGTTTTTGAAAGAAATCCAACCGGCTTCGGATTCCGGCAAGCTGCGTCACAAGGGACTCATCCTCTTTCGCATCGGTGAGATACTTTTGTGTTTGGATAAGTAAAGCCGCCGTTTCGTCACGGATTTGACATTTTTCCAGATGATTCCGCCCGGTCTGTTCCAAGTTCCTCTGGATTTCACGGAGGTTTGTCTGCGTTTTGCCAATATCCTGTTCCCCGGCCTCCATTTTCATATCAAGTTCACGCACCGTTTTGAGAGTCTCCCAAAGTTCCAGCCGTTTTTGTTTGCGGTCCTCCAGAACCTGTTGCTGTTGTACAAATTGCATTTCCGCCAAAGAGACTTCCGTCTCTTTCTGCGGAATCGTTTCACAAAACACGGCATGATTCCTTTGATCCTTAGTCAGCGTTTCACGGAGGATGTCCAGGTTTCGAAGTTGATCAAGCATTTCCTGAGTCCGCTGTTTCCGTTCCTCAAGAATTTCGCCGAGAGTGATTTTTTCCGCAAGCTGCGTGTTGAGCAATTCCTCCTCGTCCTGACGAAGTAACGGAATGTTCTTCAACAGAAGAGTTTGAGTCTTCCATTCTTTTTCCGCTTCCGAACATTTTTCATGCACCATTTTGGAAATCTCCTTGTAAATTTCCGTGCCGGTGATCTGTTCGAGAATCTGGATACGTTCTTCCGTTTCCGCCTTCAAAAACGCCGCGAAGTCCCCTTGTGCCAACAGCATGGACCGGGTGAAACGCAGGAAATCCATACCGGTGACTTCCTCAATTTTGGCATCAACCTGTTTTTGCCTGTTTTCAAGAATCCTTCCGGAGTCCTTTTCGGAAATTTCACGTTTCGGAGATTGCAGTTTGCCGTCCGGTTTTTTTCTCGCCCGTTGCTGCGACCAATGACTGCAAAACGTTCCCGCCTGTGTTTCAAACACGACTTCGGCAAAACATTCCCCCGTATGCTGAGACATCAATTCATTACTTTTCTCGCTGATTTTCGCGATTCGCGGCGTCTGACCGTAAAGAGCCAGACACACCGCGTCAAGAATCGTCGTCTTGCCGGCGCCGGTCGGTCCTGTGATTGTGAAAATACCGTTGGACACAAACGCAGGATGAGTCAAATCAATCCGCCACTCACCGGCAAGAGAATTCAGGTTCTTAAAATGTATCTGTAAAATCCGCATATCATTCCATTTCACAAAAACGGCAACGCACAGGTATGGCCCGCCGCCTCATGAGGTTACTCCATCTGTTTTCACGGGTGATTCCAACCGTCAAAAATCATCCCCCCAGGATGACGTACTTCAACGGACCAATCCTGCTGTCTGCTCTTGTTGTCTCCTGTAGAAAAAGGAATGCCGATGTCAATAATACTGACCGACGAGCTGAATTTCCAGCGGAACAAGATCGCGTAGAAGTGTTTTGGCCGACTTGGGACGCTCTTCAGGGTCAAAAGAGATCATCCGCATGACAAAATCCGTGACGGTTTGCGGAACTTCATTGAATTTCTTGCGTGAAATCATTTCCTGCATCACCATGCCGAGCGAGAAAATGTCACTGGAAATGTCCGGTGAGGCATTTTTCCATTTGAGTTCCGGGGCCATGTAGTGCGGCGTCCCACCGACTGTGCGGTCCATCAGTTTTTCCGTCCCGCTCAAACGGCGCGACATCCCCAAATCAATCAGTGTGACGTGTCCGCCGGAGGAAAGATGAATGTTGCCCGGCTTGATGTCGCAGTGGCAATAACCGGCGTTTTCCAGTGCGAGAAGAGCCTCGGCCACCTGACGGGCGATCCAAAGCATTTCACTCAAGTCGGCGGAAAATCCCCGGACGAGCCAATCCCGTAATGTCATCCCTTCGAGCCACGGCTGCACAACATACGGGATTTCACTTGCCAAATCCGCATCAAGAACCGGCACCAAATGGGGATGGGAAATACTTTGACCGACTTCCGCCTCCCGCTGCATGATTGACGCACCGATTTCTTTGGAACACCATTCCAGCTTCAAAACCTTTACGGCATAGGACGCCGGAACATCACGGTGACGCGGCTTGGCCTGGTAAATCGTGCAGAAATTCCCGAAATACGTCTGTCCGACAAACTCCCATGGCGGCAAATGCTTTTCTAATGCGAAAAGAATATCCTCCTCTGCTGCGGACAACGGAGTTTGAAAACCAGGCAACAAGTCGTTTGCGGAAAAGTCCATTAGATTACATGCTGAAAAGAGGGAGCAATACACTCAAATTATCGACACGGAAAGATAAAAATTCAACAAAAAGTGAAAATAATCTCTCCGCTCTCCGTTTTCGTACTATTTTTCTTCCACCGGCGGAGCCGTTGCCAATTGACGCAGCATCCAAACGATAATCAGAACCCCGATCACGAAAATCACCAAAAACGGAATCAATGTGTCCCACTGAACCTTGACTGGATGTTGAGCAATCTGCATGACTTGCGAAACCTCCAGATTTTGCACAAATTGACGAAAAATCGCAAAAAACGCAATGCCGATAAACTGAATAAGGAATAACAACAGAGCCGATTGACAGCTTTTTCCGGAAAACAGTATCAACACCGCCGTAAGGAGCGGCAGAATCAATGTTCCCAAGCTGAAAACCTGCCCCGGTGTCGATGGCAGCCAATCTTGAGTCATCGGCAAAGTTTTGAGAATCTGGAGATATTGGCAAAAAGAGAAAACAAGAACAAGTCCGCCCAAGATTGCAAAAAAGGACGCAAACCGTTTTGTCCAAAGACGATAGGAATTGTCCAGTTTTTTCTGATTTTCGTCGTTGGTTTTTCGTATCAGCCAGTTCGCGTCAAAAATCATCCAGACCGCACTCGTCACCAGTGCAAGTCCAAACATACTGCCGTACCGGAGCCACAAAGTGGGATCGCTGCTGTTGATTCCTGTCCCGAGCGTCGCCGCCCCGATTGAATTTTTGTTCCATAAAACATTCCAAATATCAGGCCGTCCCATCAGAGACATTGCATTGACCTGAATGTACGCAATCGCAAGGAGACAAAACATCGAAATCAGCCCAAACGGCAATAAATATCCTGACTTTCCGCCCGGCTTCAGGGAATACGCACAGAGGTACAGCCCGTAATATGCCACGGCGAGAAGCGGGATGACCAAAAACCAGTGCCAAGCCATGAAAATCGTACTTGTATAGAATGGTTTATAATAAGCAACCTGGATAAAAAGGAGAGGAACAATCCCAAAATTGATTCCGAGTGCCATAATCACAGGAAGCTGAGAGAACATCCGCACCGCGAAACGGCGTGAATTTGAGGTACTTAGGAGAAATGCGATGATTGCCATGGGGAGTCCGGCAAACCAAAGATTCATTGCCAGGATATGGAGACAAAAACCCAATACCTTGAAAAATTCCACAAACCAAAATGGAGCCGGAAGTTCGGGCAGTGTACCGGAATCAATCGGAAACATTTGTGAATCCCTCTCTCTATCATATTAATAGTGAACTTGACACAACTCCCTAATTCTAGCATACGACACGGGAAATTGAAAGAGCGTAATCAATACTGTTTGTCGCTGAACATTTTGCCGGAAATTTTGTACGATTTTTCGTTTCGGATGGTAAAAATGAGCAGTTTATTAGGAATATTTATGATTATAGCAATTTGTTTGATGGAACAGACGTCAATATTTTCATTGACATGGATGAAAACGTATTCTTATCCTATTTAATAACATATAATACTAATAATTGTAAGACGGCACAGCTTTCCGAGTGCGGCTTGCAGAAAAGGGACACACAACGATTGGCACAACAATAAATCATAATCAGAAAAAAAAGGATCCGGGAATGAATCAACTTGACAGAACGGTTTTGTTATCGTCGACTTATATAAAAACCGGCATGACGCCGCAGGGGCTGTACGACAAATGTATGTCGCTGGCCAACAATCTGTGGTGGAGCTGGCATCCTGAAGTCATCAACATGTTCCGCTCACTTGATCCGATCCGTTGGCGTCATCTCGGTCACAATCCGATTGCGCTGTTGCAGGAATTTACGCCGGAGCGGCTCGAAAACCGTATTAACGAACTGGTGCTTCATACGAGAATTGACCAGTCCTACCGCCGGATGCGTGAGTATTTCCATACACGGCCCGACTGGGCGAAAAAGTACATCGGTGTTCTAGGTTCGAAACCGGTCGCCTATTTTTCACTGGAATTTGGTGTTCATGAGTCGGTGCCGATCTATTCCGGCGGTCTGGGGGTGCTTTCCGGGGACCACATTAAATCGGCCAGCGGACTCGGCGTCCCGCTTGTGGCGGTCGGTCTCTTTTACGATCAGGGATATTTCAAGCAGCATCTCGACGAATCAGGATGGCAGCAGGAAGAGTATCTCGACACGATGGTGGAGTATCTGCCGTTGAAAACACCGCTCGGCAAGGATGGAAAAACGATTACCGTCTGTGTGGAAACCCGGTCGGGAAAAATCTTTGCCCGTGTGCGCCAGATGAATGTCGGCCGGGTCAACCTTTATTTGCTCGACACCGATCTCGACGAAAATTCACCGGAGGACCGTCAATTGACCAGTCGGCTTTACGGCGGAAATGTCCGCACGCGGATTCGCCAGGAACTTGTTTCCGGTGTCGGCGGTGTGCGCGCCCTCAAAGCTCTCGGAATCACGCCGGGGGTTTATCACTTGAATGAAGGGCACAATGCGTTTGCCACGCTCGAAGTGATCCGCGAAAAAATGCACGAAGACGGCATGAGTTTTCACGACGCCTTCCGTCAGGTGGCTCAGTGTACCGTTTTCACGACACACACGCCGGTTCCGGCAGGCCACGACCGTTTTGACGCCGGTCTGATGGAAGAGCACCTCGGCCCGCTTCGTGACTCGCTGGGAATCGCCGCCGAACAATTGATGGAGCTTGGCCGTGTGGAGCCGTACAATCCGCATGAGCCGTTCTGCATGACGGTTCTGGGACTGAAACTTTCCCGGTATGCCAACGCGGTCAGTTCACTGCATGGCCATGTTTCGCGGCTGATGTGGGCGAATCTCTGGCCGCACCGTACGGAGGAAGAGATTCCGATCGGTCATATCACCAACGGCGTTCACGTGCCGAGCTGGATGTCGTGGCAGATGAAGACGCTTTTTGAACGGTATCTCGGTGTGAACTGGTCCCAGGAATCCATTGATCCGGAATCGTGGCAGGGGGTGTATCGAATTGATCCGGGCGAACTTTGGGAAACGCATAACGCTCTTAAAACGATGCTCATTTCGTTCGCGCGTCGGCGTCTGAGCCGTCAATGCCGCCGCCGCGGTGAGCCGGATGAAGTGATCGAACAGACGCGGAATCTGCTCGACCCGCAAATCCTGACCATTGGTTTTGCCCGGCGTTTTGCGACTTACAAGCGGGCAACAATCATTCTGCGGGACATTGACCGTCTCGACAAAATCTGTAACAACCCGGAGCGACCGGTTCAGTTCATTTTTGCCGGAAAAGCGCATCCTGCGGACAATCCCGGCAAGGAATTCATTCGGGCCATCGCCAATCTCCGGCACGATCCCCGGTTTTCCAACCGGATTTTGTTCATTGAAGATTACGACATTAATGTTTGCCGTCACATGGTGCAAGGGGTCGATGTCTGGCTGAATAATCCGAGACGTCCGCTGGAAGCGTCAGGAACAAGCGGCATGAAGGCGGTGCTCAACGGCGGACTCAACCTGTCGATTCTTGATGGATGGTGGGCCGAAGCTTATGACGGAACCAATGGTTTTGCCATCGGCAGGGGAACGCAGCATATTGATGAGAGCATCACCGATGAACGGGACTGTCAATACCTTTACGAAGTGCTGGAAAACGAGGTTGTGCCGCTTTATTATGAAGTGGACGAGCATGGTCTTCCCAATGCGTGGATCAAACGGATGATGAATTCCTTCAGCACCTTGGGTTGGCGGTTTAGTGCTCACCGCATGGTCGCAGACTACGTGATCAATACGTACTTGCCGGCGGCGGGCGGCGTGAGCTGCAAGATGCCCGCTCATTAGGCCGGGAAGCCCCGGGCCGCGACGCCGCGGCGGGCAGTTTGCCTCATGGTCACTACGTTCCATTCGGCTTCAGTGGATAACGTTTCCAACCGCTTGCGATGTACGGTGAAGCGGCACGCTTCCCAGCGACCAGCGGGAGTGGATTCGTGGCTCTCGGGATGGGCAACGTGCGGACATTGCAGCCGGGAAGCCTCGGCGGGCGGATTGCCTTCGGCTTCCAATGGTAACGTTTTTCCGTCTATTGACTCCAGCGACTAACGGGAGCGGGTTCGTGACTTTCGGAGCGGTAGCTCCCTCCGCCCGCCGCGGCGTCGCGGCCCGCCGGAGGTAATTTTTTGAATGACGCTCATGTTTTTTCCTGCGTTTTCCGTATGTCGCGAACGCCCTGTGTCCGGTTTTTACGTACCAAGAGTGTTCTTGTCGGCGACGTGCGAGTGAAACTTGCTGTTGCGTTTATAATCTATTTTATCGATAGACATACGCACTCAAGAATTATCGCGGAATCTTCTTGACATTCAAGCCTGATTTTTGGCCGGGACTGTTTCACCACGTTTGTAATGATGCAATGCAAACCGGTTGCGTGATATATAAACATGATTCAATAAGTGAGAACTTTGCACGGCGAATTGGATTTTGAGTGCAGATTATATCAGGCCGTTGCTCATAACTTAAAGCGAAGCTTCGGGGATCATTGTGTCCCGTTCGCTCAAATGAAAGAAGAATGACGAAATACCAAGTAGGAAAGAGACTGGAAAGAACCGGATCATGGAAAATTAAGGTAAAGAACTGCCACCGAACACAGAACAAACTGACAATATGTACTTCGACATACCGGATCCCGGACTTGACCCGGGATGCCATTGCTGGCAGTGGATTTTGAATCCACCGCCGATAATTGCGAAGCGAAAAATCATGAGGCGAATGATCATTTTCACACATTCTACTAATCGGATTCCCCCTGTCAATAGTCCAGTCAAAAATTCCTGAAATTTTTCCATTTTGGCATTGAACCGCCTCCGGAATTTGGTTAATATTGAATCATCCACAGTTCAACAACAAAGGGGAAAATGCAATGTTTGAATATTTTGACGGCAATCAATGGGTCAAGGTCACGGCGGAAGAACTTAGAATCCTGGCAGAGGGAGGAACAATTCGACGTGAATCATCCATAAAAATACCGGATGGAAGAATTGTTCCGGCTGTAAACCTGGAGGGGCTTTCATGGGTGTTTGAAAAAATGATGGAACTGAAGCAACTGAAAAAGAAAACAGAGCCTTCCGAACGGATTACATGGCCCGAACAAGTTGCTTTAGCTTTTATGGCGGTCTGCGGATTCTGTGCTGTAATGTCACTTTCTATGGCATTCAATCCTAATTTGGATAAAATCACTTCATGGATTATCTTTGGGTCTTCCTTGTCAGGACTATGTTTCTGGTTTCTTGCGTTTTCAATTTGCCACCTTCTTTCACGGATAGAATTTAATACAAGGAACAAAAAGTGAAAACCATGCTGAATGACCCCAAATCCATTTCACCGCCGCACTTCTTGCACACTGCTTTTCTGGTGATCGCTTTGTCGCTTTTGACGGGGCAACTCTTTTTAGCGTCCGCCGCAGCCCCGCCGCCTCACGACTGTCGGTCGCTCCGACAATGTCACAAAAATGACATTATTCGCTTCGAAATACCGGATCCCGGACTTGAACCGGGATGCCATTGCTGGCAGTGGATTTTGAATCCACCGTGTCTGCCATTCCACCAATCCGGCAAAAAAATCAATTTGTATTTATTTATTCTACCATGATTCCAAAGTTTGTCAACAGGCGGCTCTCCTGCCGGGAATGAAAAAAGTATCTTGCCAAAGTCCGCCGGAATTGGTAAAATTTTCATTGGATTCGCAATGTCACCAATTTTGCAAGGGCAACAGGAAATGTACTTCAAACTCTTACGTGTTTTTTTCGCGTTGATTTCATTCGGTGCGGTCACCTTTTTCTTTCTCGCTATCACAGACATCACAAATTCCGATCAACACTGGGTCAAGATTTTTCGCCTGATGCCGGATTTTCAAATCATGCCGGCTCTGATTTCGCCGATGATACAGGTACTGGCGGTCTGGACGGGAGTTACGATTCTTTTTGGACGGCTCTACTGTTCGTTTTTCTGTCCGCTCGGAATTTTACAGGATATCGTCTCCCGGATTTCCAAATGGGTTCACCTGGAGTCCCGGTACGCCTACCAAAAACCGCATTCACGGACGCGTTACACACTTTTTGTGCTTGGTGTTGTCAGTTTTGTGAGCGGTTTCCTTCCTCTGCTGGTTTTTCTCGACCCGTACAGTCTTTTCGGCAGATTCGTCACCGCGATGTTCCGCCCGATCTATCTGGAGGGAAACAACATGATCGCGAGTCTTCCCGATGCCTACGAAAACTACCGCATTTACCTTGTTCCGATTGTCTGGAACGCGGCCGCGTCCATCATTGCGATTCTGATGTTTGCGGTCATCGCTTTCATGGCCTACCGTTTCGGACGCCGTTACTGCAACATGATCTGTCCGGTCGGAACGCTTCTCGGTCTGATTTCGAAATACTCGCTGCTCAAGATTCGGCTCAATCACAACTGTATTTCCTGCAAAAGGTGCGAGTTCCGATGCAAAGGGGAGTGTCTCGACGCCAAAGCGAAAACCGTCGATGCCTCCCGATGCGTGGCCTGTTTCAACTGTCTGGGAGTCTGTAAGAAAAACGCTCTGCATTACCGGTGGCCGCAGAGGAAGTCCGTTGTTTCCGTACCGTCAGAGGCCGATTCCCGAAAAGCGGCGTCTTCCGCCACGGAGCGGTTGCCTGCGGTCAGAAAAGAGGTGATTTCACTTTCCCCGGAGGAACGCCGGTTGTTTCTGACTTCGCTATTTGCAATGCTGGTTTACGCGTCAGTGAAGCGAGGTTTTGCGGAAGAGGAATACGGTCTGCGTGGTGTCAGCGTCACAGGTTACAAACAGAAACATCCGATCATGCCGCCCGGCGCCCATGACGTGGATCACTTCAAAAAGCGGTGTACGGCGTGTCATTTATGCGTGAACAAGTGTCCGGCCAACATCATCACGCCGTCGCTCGGACAGTACGGACTCCGCGGTTTTCTGCTTCCGCACATCACCTACGAACACGGCTTCTGCAATTACGACTGTACGATCTGTTCCCGCATTTGTCCGACTCATGCGCTCAGCGGACTCAAACCGGAAGAAAAGCATCTCGTGCAGCTCGGCAAGGTGATTTTCATCAAGGAGAATTGCATCGTGGAGTCGCAGGGAACGAATTGCGGGGCCTGTGAAGAACACTGTGTGACGAAAGCGTTGAAAATGGTTCCTTACGAACATCCTGATTTCCCCGACAACAAATCGCTCACCATTCCGACGATTGATACGGAGACTTGTATCGGCTGCGGGGCGTGTGAGTACATTTGTCCGGTACGGCCTTACCGCGCGGTTCATGTCGAAGGCGGTCCCAGACATCTTCAGGCCAAACCGGCGGCGCCGCCTGACGCCAAAAACAAAGAGACCGAACTTGACAGCTTCGGGTTTTAGGCGGCGCGGCCTCCCGTACCGCCGGGAATCGCCGTCCGTTGCGGTTTGCTGTCGAAAGTGGAACCCGTTACGGGTTCCTGCCGTTTCATGATCATAAAGAGAGACTGTCTGATGAAACTTTCCGTTGAACTCGGCCGTTTGTCGCTTGCCAACCCGGTGTGTGTCGCCTCGGGAACATTCGGTTACGCCAAAGAAATGGCCGGCGTGTTCGATCTTTCGCGGCTCGGCGCGATCATTCCCAAAACCGTGACGCTGTTTCCGCGTGACGGCAACCCTGTTTCGCGGGCCGTCGAGACCGCCGGCGGCCTCCTCAACGCCATCGGACTCGACAATGACGGCATTGATTCGTTTCTGGAAGTCAAACTCCCGGAACTTTCACGGTTACATGTGCCGATCCTTCTCAGTATTGCCGCGGCGGAACCTGCGGAGTGTGCCGTGTTCGGCGGGAAACTCCGAAACGTGCCGGAAATCGCCGCCATCGAACTGAATATTTCCTGTCCGAATGTTTCCAAAGGAACGGACTATGGTTCTGACGCGAGGAAGTGCGGAGAGATGGTCACCGCCATGCGGCGGGCGACGGAGCATCTCCTTTTTGTCAAACTCACGCCGAACGTCACGAATATTGCGGAGATTGCGGTGAATGCGGTGAAATCCGGCGCCGACGGCGTTTCCGCGATCAACACATGCCTCGGCATGGCGATTGACTGGAGAAAACGGGTTCCGCGGCTCGGGAATCCCAGAGGGACGGGCGGTCTGAGCGGTCCTGCCGTCAAACCGATTGCTCTGCGGTGTGTGCATGAGATTCATCAGGCATTCCGGGACAACGGCATCACCGCTCCGATTATTGGTATCGGCGGCATTGCGTCGGCGGAAGACGTGCTGGAGTTTATGGTTGCCGGAGCCGCGGCGGTTCAGGTCGGGACCGCGAATTTTTACAATCCGACCGTTGTCCCGCAGATTCTCGACACTTTGCCGCAGCTTCTTGACGAAGCCGGCATTTCCGACTTCCGTGAAATCATCGGCACGCTCAAGCAGCCGGGAAGCATGCCGATTCACCGCAGTTGCCTTCGGCCTCAATAACCCGCTCCCGCTAGCCGCTGGAATCCACCGGCATTTTTGTTTTGTACTTTATATGATTCATTGTTAACATTTTTCCAGTGGCGGCGAACCGGTAGCGTGGCACGCGGCTCCGCACTTGCCTCACAGCTGCGCGGTCGGCTTCCAATGGAAACGTTTTCTATATGAGGGCGACCGCATAGAATGTGCCGGGAGCCTATCGTGATCCAACGCCCTTGCGTTGCCCGCCGGAGGGCAACATGCTGTTGCATAGAACGGAGTGTAGTTTTGACACACCCGGATATCTCTCCGCAACCCCTTTAATATAAAGGAATTGCGGAAAGTTGCAACCGGCCCCTCTGTACGGTAAAGTGACCGACTACATGAGTAGTACTCATAAAAAAATCCCTTTATCAACACAGGAGAAGCCCATGCCCAAAAAGAACATCCCCTCGTACCGCCTCCACAAAGCCACCGGACAGGCCATCGTCGTCCTCAAAGGCAAAACCTTTTACCTCGGCAAATGGAAAACTCCCGCCAGCCGCGAACGGTACACCCTGCTTATCGCGGAATACACCCGCAGCGGCACACGGACTCCCCCGCAAAGCTCCTGCACGGAAATCACCGCCGGAGAACTGGCCGTCCGGTTTCTGGAACACGCCGAAACGTATTATGTCAAAAACGGCAAAATCACCCCCACCTTCCGCCACTGCAAGCTCGCCCTCCGT
>JAISQK010000302.1 GCA_031274255.1 Planctomycetaceae bacterium
GCGGCATTCCGGCCGATCAACATGGATTGAATCCGTTTGACGGCAGCCGTATTATTGTCCGTCGCACCGACCGCTTGATTGGAATTCCGAATCACCCGGATCAGTGCCTCATAAACCCAAAGGTCTTCCTGCGTGACCCAGATTTCAAAGGAGGAGGGAAACTGAACCCAGGTGACGAGTCCGAACACTTCAGGATCAGGCCAGTCCACAACACCAAAGGTTTTCTTATCACGGGATTTACGGATTTCTTCCATTGCCGCCCCGACATCGGAATTGATTCCCCCCATCGCACCGCCGCCGGAGTAAATGTCGCTGCTCATGCCGTCTCCCATTCCTCCGCCGCTTCTGCCGCCCATGCCGCCCGGAATTCCTCCGCCCCCTTTGACACCTCCGCCCGTACCGCTCCCGCCACTCAAACCGGTTCCTGTTTGCAGCATCCCTTCGGGATTCTCCATAAACGGGTCAATCGGCGTCCACTTATCGTTACCGTTTTCATCGACCTCCGGTTGTTGGGTCTTCGGGTCAATCCGGCGAATCTTCACTTCGCGGCGTTCCGCCATTCTCAGCAGCTCGGGGAGATGTTTGACGATGAACAAATGATAAAACTCGCGGTAAGCCGGTAATTCGATGTTGTCGAATTTCTTTTTCGTCGCCACCAAATCGAGGAACTCCCGCTGCAGCGAACTCGGCCAAAGGTTTTTCTCCTTCTGATCCCTGTACATCCGCACCCAGGCATTATAGACATCATTGCGGAGAATGTCGGTTTCCGCGTTAATATTCTCAATAATGGGAGGATTCGGATGCTGCGCGTCGGAAGAGATCGTACTGACATTCTTTTTAAGAGTGTCCAGAGCGTTTTTTCTGTCGTTATATGCTTTGATTTTGGCATTATTGGCAAGATAAAATATGACAAGGGCAAGTACAATTGCCGTCGGACACAAGATCCAAAAGTGATATTTTTTCACATTGTCGATAAAACTTGCTTTTGCTTTGGCCATATTTCACCTCATGGAGACCGGTCTTTTGCGGAATCCCAACATTAGTTGCAAATCATTCAGGAACAGGTAATGGAGTCAGTAAAGTAAAAAGTCCTACGGGCGGGTTAAAAAGCGGTCGGTGTTTCCGGAGCCGGAGAGACTGCATCCGGCTCCGTATTGTTATTATCAACAGACGTCCCGTCGGGAACGCCGGAAGGGCCGCCGGTATCCGGGGTTACGGTTTCCGTCTCTTCTTCCGCCGAAGCGGTGTCGGCCGTTTCCGCCGCTTTCGCCTGAGCTTCGGCTTCCTGAGCGAGTCTCAATTCCTCACGTTTCTTTTCCCGAACACTCGGCGGTGTCGGGACCCAGACGAATTGAACCACACAGTCGAACCTTGCAATTTTGAGTTTCTGGTCATCCGGAATTCCGGCCATTTGCTGATCCAGACCTTGCCCAGCGCCGCCCGCGGAAAGTCCTCCTCGGGAACTGCCGCCTCCTCCGGTTCCGGGCATTCCGCCGAGCATGGAAATCGGATTCCCGCCTCCCATTCCCAGTCCGGTCATACCGGGAATCATCGTTGACATACCCGGAGTATCCATCATATCGACCATTCCCATACTGTCTCCTCCCATCATCCCCATGCTTCCGACGCCTCCCATTCGTCCGGCCGCACCGCCTCTTGTTCCTTTGTTTGTGGTTGTCTGCATCTTGAGTGTTTGGTCGATGATCAATTTCTGGAGAGCCGCCGGATCAATGATTGTCTGTTGGAGCGGCTTTGTGTAGTCGAGAACCACCGGATGACTGATTCCCATTTCCCTGAAGGAAACCTCGACCATTTCCGTTTGACCGACGGATGCCGCTTTCAGTTGGGTGTCCAGACTCACAGGAAGCGGAATCGCCCCGAATTTCAGATTTCGGCACAGGGTACGCCGGACATACTCGGCTCCGATTTCAAGAGAACTCGCGTCCATCGGGTTGTGATAGTGATAAAGCGTCAACTGTACGATTTTTCCCGGACCTTCCGGCGCCGGAATTTCATTGAGTCTGAGTAAATCGGTGTCGGAAAGGATTTCCCCGGAAGCCGAACCGTCCGAAGAAGCCCCCGACGCGGAAGTGCCGGAATCTTCCGACGCGGTATTGGAAGCCTCTCCTTCCTTTTCCCTGGCGATGATCGCCCACTCTTCCGGGTCAGGAACATAAGCCCCGGGACTCTTGATGGCCGCTTCCCACCACTCTTTCAGTTCCGTGACATCCTGAAATTCGATACTGGAAACGTAAATCCGCTGCTGTTCTTCCAGTTTTGTGGTGGAAGTCTCATTTTCCCGCCGCGGAAGAGACGCATTGATGGCCTTCAATACCTCAAGCCAGATGATCCGCCCTTCCACGTTACTTGTCAGCGTGGAACCGATGGTGTTGAATTTTTCATACTCACTGACCGCGGTGTCTTTTCTCGATTTCAGGTCGCCGGACTTTTTCGTCACCGCGTCCGCCGCGCTTTCCGCCGATTTCATGGTCGTATCGTTGATCGAGTTGAATGCGGTGGACGCCCCGGAATACTGCACCACGAGTCCCAGCATGAGGGCGGCGGCTCCGGCAAGAAGCCACGGACGTTTGCTGTTGATCAGACGGTCTTTGACGACATCCATCGGAATCAGATTCGTGCTGATGACGGACTCATTGAGAAGCTGAAGAGCGAGTCCGTAACTTCCGGCGAAAGTTCCGAGATTGTCCACAAAAGCCGGAGCGGTGATCACATCATCCCCGACGAGCTTATTGAATTTTGTGAGCCGGACAATTTCGTAGCCGAGATTCTGACGGAGAAATTCCCGAAGACCGGGCAGTTTTCCCGGATTGCCCAAAAGAATCATTCGACTGTAACGGGCACGCCGGTCCAGACTGGAGTAAAATTCGACCGAGCGGTTGACTTCGGTGAGAAATTCGTTGAAAACCGGACGCATGGCCTGAAAGACCGCCTTCGGGTCCTGACTTGTCGCCGCTTCACGTTTGATGTGTTCCGCGTTGGAAAAAGTCAGCTTCAGTCCCCGTGTCAGAGCTTTGGTGAAGTTGTTGCCGCCGACGTTAAAGTTACGTACCCAGATTTTGATGCCGTTTGTGATGACCACATCCGTGGAATCCGTACCCGGACAGAGGATAATCGTGTATTCGGAAGGATTTTTAGGATCATAATTGGCGGTGAGTTCCTCAAAATTCATCTGATCGAAGGCTGTAAAATTGTAGAGCGTCACGGGCGAACTTTGAATGCAATCCACGGGAATCCCCGCTTTGTCAAACGGTGCCAGAATTTTCGCGGTGTGTTCCCGTTTGATGGCGAACATTCCGACCTCGGTATCGACCATCGTGTTTCCCTGCATCGACCCGCCGGCAAGCGGCTGATAGTCCCAAACGACATCTTCCAGAGCAAACGGCAGCCACTGTTTCGCTTCATAACGGATGATGTCCTTGAGTTTTTTCTTGTCAAACGGAGGAAGTTTGAGAAAACGGGAAATCGTGTTCTGCCCCGTGACCGTGACGGCGACCCTGTCTTTTTTGACGGAATTCCGCGAAAGAAATGTCGTGAGCGACTCGGTGATCAGCTCCATCGGGTCGGCCCCGGCCTGAGTGAGGATTTTCGAGTGTTCAATGAAGTCGAAGGAAAGAGCCTCAACGGTTCCCGGCTCCGCACCGCGGCGGCACCGCAAAGCCTTGAGTGAGGTGTTACCGATATCAATCCCCCAAACGGTGTAATTTTTCGCCATAATCCCGGCTCTCCCGAAATGAATTGTAAGGAACAATCGTGCGCTGCAAACGAATCTTTCCGCATCCCGATTGGCTGCGGAGACTCCTCTGTACTCTCTATATTAATTACCGCAGCGGTGTTTCTCAATCATAACCTTTTATTATTTTTCCGAATGCCGCCCATGAAATTGACTGCAATATTCAACACGATCTTCTTCCGGCGTTTTGGAAAAGCCTGAAAGGGGAATGATTGTCATGGGAGGTCAATATCGCAAGTCAATATCTTTGCCGCGGCACACGGACACTATCATAAAAGATAGAACTTTTTTGAGAAGACTCTAAAAACAAGGTTGACTTCATTTCTTATTTTACCGCAAAAGAGGGTTTTTTGTCAAGGAAACTTCAATGTTTATCAAAAAAATTCAGAAAAAAACAGGGAATTTCTTCCTGAAAGCGGGTTATTGCTACGATAATGTCGTTGAAAGGACATTTTGTCAGAAAAAAATAAAATATTTTTTCCGAAAAACGAAAAATTCCTCTTGAAACGTTTTCAGGAAAAGTGTATCATCCTCAACATTGAAACGTGAAACTGAATTTCAGTTTTACATCTTTACCTCCTGATGCTCTGTTGTGGATGCCGAGGCCGCGGGACTTGGCGTCACTTTTCCCTCCTGGAAAGGCGGGAGGAGTCCGATTAGGACACGAACTGGGTCGGTACATATCGGCGAACTCCTCATAACGGGGCGATTTTTTGGCGGTGCTGGAAGCGGTTTTAGTTTCCGGTGCCGTTTTTTTTCGGCAGCACCGCGAGCCGCGGCCCGCCGGAGGCAAATATTCTTCATTTGGTAAGGATTGCCTTGCTCCAATCGCTGATTGTAGCCCTCCAATTCCTTTTTGGAGTCCTCCAACGGCTTGATGTTGTGCTCCAATTCCCTTTTGGAGTACTCCAATTTGCTTTTGCCTCAAGTCTTTAGCTCCCGGACTCGTGTCTTTTTTCTCTGTTTGGGCGGAAAAGATCGCGATTTCGTCACAACCGGCACAAATTCTCCCCTCCGAAGCCGGAAATCCGTCGCGAGCCGCGACGGGCGGCAACGCGAGGGCGTTGCATCCCGGATGGGACCTGCCGTCCCGAAAACCAAACCCGCTCCTGTTAGTCGCTGGAGTCAATAGACGGAAAAACGTTACCATTGGAGGCCGAAGGCAATCCGCCCGCCGGGGCTTCCCGGCTGCGATGGAACGGCATGTTCCCTCTCGGAAACCCGAAATCTGCTTCCTGATGTTCAAGAAAAATGCCTCCGGCAGCGTGCGGACGCTGCATCCCGGATGGGACTACCGTCCCGAAAACTAAACCCATTCGCGTTGCTCACTGGAGTCCACGAGCGGAACAACGTGAAGCGGATAATAGGAAGCCGAAGGCCACCGCGGTGAAGCAGCATGCTTCCCTCCGGCGGCCAACGCAAGGGCGTTGCATCCCGAATGGGACTACCGTCCCGAAAACTAAACCCGTTCGCGTTGCTCGCTGGTATCAACGAGCGGACCAACGCCTCCAACCGCTTGCGAGGTACGATGGAACGGCACATTCCCTCATGCTCACTACGTTCGGTTCGCCGTCGGTTGGAAAGATTATCCATCGGAAGCCGATCGCGTAGCCGGGAGGCATACTGCCCGCCGCGGCGTCGCGGCCCGGGGCTTCCCGGCTACGCTTTTTTGCCGGTCTTGTCAGGATTCTTGCCGAAGAACAGGAAAATCACAAAAAAGACCGCAATGAATGCCGCCGGAATCGTGAAAATCATCTTCCAGTTCCGTGACTGAGCCGCCAGCCAGTCTTTTCGGAGCAGCGTGAAATCCTCTTTCCCGGAAATCACTTGCCCGAGCGATTTCAAATCCTCTTTCGTGTAGGTGACGTTCGCCGTAATTTCGCCCCCCGCCGCCGGAAGTTTCACCCCGTCCTGAATCAGGACGGCCGAGTCAAGAGCGTCAATCGCGGCCGGAGTCAGTGGTTTGCCGGTAAGGAGTTGACCAAGATCAATACTGCGTCCGTGCCGCTCGTCTTGAATTCCGACGATATTCCTCACCAGACCGGCAAGATCAAGATGCCGAATCGGACTGTCTGCGGCGTCATTCCATGCCGGAACCGGGACATTAATCGTCGGCACGGTCGCGCTGCGGGCCGGCCCGATCTCGACGAGGGAATGTCCCTGATTGGCCTGAACATAAACCGGAACCTGAAGATTTTCCGAAGAGACCGCAGTGATTTCAACCTGCGTTGCGGCAACAACGGCACTGGAGGTTTTCGCAGGGAACGCTTCGCTCAAAATCCCGTAAGTGTAACCGCCGGCCACCTGACCGACTCCGAGTAAAAGGAAAACCATCATACTCTGGACGCTCGCTTTCAGATTGTCCGGGGCTTTCCGCTCCGCATACATGTACGCGGCGATGTAGAGAAAACTGTAGCTGAATCCGTGAAACAGCAGACCGGCAATGGAAAATCCAAGATCCAACTGAGGAGCCACCGCGTAACCGGGAAGCGCAAACAGGATGTATCGGCCGACCCAGGCGAACATTCCAAGCAGAATCACCGGCTTCAAACCAAATCGCGCGACGCAGAAAGGCAAGGCCGCCATGAAGAAAATTTCCGAGAACTGATTGAGTGTGGTAAGCGCCACCGGCGAAGGGTAACCCATCTGCGAAAGATACGGAACCTGAACCGGAAAATAAAAACCGCAGGCCGGAACACTCGCAAAAAAGACACAGAAAACAAACAAGGCAAACGCAGGGTCTTTGAACAGTTTGAAGGCTCCAAGCCCTAAAGCGTCGCCGACGGAACCCCCTTCCGAAGCTCCTTTGGGCGGAGTGTTCGGCAATGTAAAACAATAGAATGCCAAAAAAATACTGACTCCGCCGCCGACGAAGAAGAAGTTCGGGGTTTTCTCGCCGCCGCAAAACGCCGCAATGAAAAGACTCGAAATAATCCAACCGATGGTTCCGAACACAAAGACGTACGGTCCGAGACTCGGTTTGGAAAGATTTTTGAACACGACGGAATTGAGAAGCCCCTGGGTCGGCATGTAACAAATGCCGGAAAGAAGCATGAGTGCCATCAAAATCCCGAATGTCGCCTGACCGGATTGGCAGAGATGCCCGCAAAGAAGAAGGGCGGCTCCTCCGAGGAGGTGGAGAAATCCCATCACCTTTTGAGTGGCAAAATACCGGTCCGCAATCGGTCCGACGAACAACGGGCCAATGACCGCTCCAAGCGGAATCGCGCTGTAAAGGGACGCAATCTGCCAACCGAGAAGTTTAAGTCCTCCTTCGGCGTAACCGCTCAGGGCTCCCGCCCAGGCGGCCCAAATCGCAAATTCGCAAAAGTAAGCCGTACAAAGCCGAGGGTACACAAACGCTGTTTTCTGATCTGACATAAATGAAACTCTCCTGTTTTTGTTTGATTTGTTGACTGCAATGCAATCCGGCTGACACTTCGTCAAAGGGAAGTAATCTCTATTATGCCGTTTCGGACAAATTTTTTCAAGCCGTTGTCAATTCTTTTTTGCCGTTTATAATTTTTCCGTTGCGAGTTCCTTTTTGTTGCGGTGTTCAAAAGATATGAAAAAATTGCTGCGGGATTCCCTGGAGAAACCGATCGGTTTTCCTCCTTGTTTGCAGATGTTTGTTCCCGGCGATCAGGTTGTCATTGCCCCTGAGCCGTTTTTCGCGGAAAATCCTGTTCTTCTCACGGAACTTGTCGCCTATTTCCTCGAATCGGATGAAAACCGGTACGACATTTCCATTCTGCTGCTGGAGCCGGAAGCGGGGCTTTTCACGGACGTTTTTCAAAAGTCGCTTCCGATGAAAATGACGGAAAAAGTCAAAATTCTCCGGCACAATCCCTCTCAGCCTTCCTGTTTTGCCATGTTTGCCGTTAAAGAGGACGACAAGCCGATCCTTGCCAACCGTTTTTTGGTCGAAGCGGATGTGATTTTGCCTGTGGGACATTATCGAAAAACATTCGGAAAGGAATATTACGGAATTCACACGCCGCTCTACCCAAGATTTTCCGATCACGAGACGCAAAAACGGTTTCAGATATTTGAATCCGCGAAAGAAAATCAGAAAATGCGGCAAGTCCTTGAGAAGGAAATGGAGGACGCCGCCGCCAAACTCGGCGTTTGTTTCACGATTCAGGTGTGTACCGATTTCCATGATAAAATTGTGGGAATTTTTGCCGGTGAAGTCTCCCAGGTCAAAGAACATCTTGCAAAAATTTGTCAATGAGGGAAAATACATTAGTTTAGTGCACTTTTGTTTCCTTATTACATTTCAGAAAAAACGGTTGAAATGGCTATTGATATCCAACTCAAAGCAGACCTTCCTGCGATCACCTCACAGATCGTCAAGACGTATTTTGAGCTTAAAGGCATACAGCATCTTGACTTGTGTCCGCTTCCCAGTTCGGAGACGGTTGTCGAGATCATGGACGACCTGAAGGAGATTCTTCTTCCCGGTTTCAAACGCCGCGGACGTCTCACGGAATGTAACGTGATATATCATGTCGGGGAATTGGTGGACAAACTGCACAATCGGCTTGCGGTTCAGATTGAGCGGGCACTCTGCCACCATGCGAAGGAGTCGCACCTTTGTTCGCCGGAGAAAAAATTCGAGTATGAACTTCAGGGACAGCAGAAAGCGTTCCATTTTCTCCGGCAGATTCCTGAAATCCGCCGTTTGCTCGCGCTGGATGTCGAAGCCGCGTTCGCCGGCGACCCCGCCAGTAAAACATGTGACGAGATCGTCTTTTGTTATCCGGGTTTTGAAGCGGTGACGGTTTATCGGTTGGCTAACGCACTGCACCGGTTACAAGTGCCTTTCATACCGAGAATTATGTCGGAACACGCTCATTCGAGTACGGGAATCGACATTCACCCCGGCGCAACAATAGGGGAGTATTTTTTCATTGACCACGGCACCGGAGTGGTCATCGGGGAAACCTGCGAGATTGGTGATTGGGTCAAGCTTTATCAGGGGGTCACGCTTGGGGCACTCAGTTTCCCCAAAGATGAAGACGGAAATCTTGTCCGTGACACCAAACGGCATCCCACGATTGAGAATAATGTGGTCATTTACGCCAACGCGACGGTTTTGGGCGGAAAAACCGTCATCGGTCACGACTCCGTGATCGGGTCGAGCGTTTGGCTCACCTCAAGCATCGCACCGGGAACGACGGTGACGATGGAAAAGCCGAGTCTCCGAATGAAGGGGAATAATCACCCGCACAATTTTTTCATTTAACCGCAACAATTATTCAGCCTCATGGAATCAAGTTTTATGTCACATTCCCCATTATCCCGACCGACCGCCGTCATCACCGGAGCTTCAAGCGGAATCGGTGCCGCATTTGCGAATCAGCTTGCCGCCGAAGGGTTTCGGCTCATTCTTGTGGCGCGTAATCAGGAAAAGCTGCGTCAGCTTCAGGAGCACCTGAGGCAGCAGTATCAGGCGGAATCCGAGATCATGATCGCCGACCTTTCCGATACCGGTCAAACCCGGCAGCTTGCGGAGAAAATTGCGGGACTGGAGAATCTGGAATATATGATCAACAACGCCGGTTTCGGACTCGGCAAGCGTTTCCCCAATGCGGACGTTGAGGCCGAAACAAACATGATCCGTGTCCATTGTGAAGCGACGGTTCGTTTATCGCACGCGGCGGTTCAGGCGATGAGACCTCATAAAAAGGGGTACATTATTAATGTGGCGTCCATGGCGGCGTTCCTGACCGGCCCCGGTGCTGCGGATTATTGTGCGACAAAAGCATTCATCCGGTCGTTTTCGCATTCCATTCAGGCCGACATTCAGGAACACGGAATCCGAGTGCAGGCTCTTTGTCCGGGATTTGTACGGACGAACTTTCATTTTGCCCCGACAATGTTCGGGAGTGACGTGTCCGGAATCCCGGATTTCCTCTGGCTCAAGTCCGACCGTGTTGTCAGGGGGTCGCTCCGCAGTCTCCGGCGTCACCGGTTGCGGGTGACGTATATTCCGTCGCTGCGTTACAAGTTGGCTTATTATCTTATCACCGGTCCGCTGGGATGTTTGCTGATACCGCTTTTCGGTGTCCGGCTGAAAAGATAAACCAGCCAACGCCCGTGCGTTGGCGCCGGGGTTTCCCGGTTGCGATCCAACGTGCTACGCTACCGGAACCAAAAGAAAAGCGGTGAAAAGATTGTCCATCGGAAAGCGAACCGAACGCAGTGAGCGTGAGCAACTGCGGTGAAGTGGCACGTTTCCTGCCGACGAACGTGACGAAGATCGTCCTCAACGACGGCGGGACTAATCTCTGGAATGACATTAGAATTTCAGTAGTTTGTAATTTCCTTTCAAATGCTTTAATTTACGGTGTTTGCGAGCTATTTACAGGGCTGAAATGGCAGTCAAGATTTTCCATTGTTCGGCGAATCATTCCGAGCAGGCGTTTGAAACTGACATAGTCACTCGTCACCTGCTTCTTCCTCCCGTCCGCCAACAAAACCTCCCGCTCAAACTTCACCCATTCGTTTCGCATCAGCATCGACAACACAAAATAAAATAATCGTAACAACGCCTTACGCGTGCAAGTGCGAATCCTCGCCTGATGACTCTGCCGATAACTTGATTCAATTCCAAACCGCTTACGATACACCTCAAAAAAGTTCTTCGCCTTGCCAAACGAAACACCATAATACGCAAAAGCAAAACTTTGACGGCGATGTTGCTTTCGCCG
>JAISQK010000304.1 GCA_031274255.1 Planctomycetaceae bacterium
TGGACAATGCACGCTATCAACATGGCAAACTCGTGAGGGTTTGGCGAAGGACTTGGGAATCACGTTACAATTTCTTCCGAGTTATTCTCCGAATTTGAATTGGATGGAACGATTATGGAAATTTGTTAAGACGAAATGTCTGGACAATATTTACTACGAAACCTTCGAAAAGTTCACTTCGGGTCTCAATGATTGCCTGAGCCGTGTCGAAACCGATTATCAATCCGAACTCGATACTCTCATGCAACTCAATTTCCAAAACATTAAAAAGGGACAATTAATGGCGTTGTAAGGTATGGATGCGGTACATTTTGTACAGACAGCATTTCCGGGATACCTTTGGTGTTTGAAAACAACGCCATTTTCAACGGAAACCGGAACTTCACAGGACAATTGTGCAACAGGTTTACCGGTTACGATCATGGGATTGGTTATTCAACAACACTCTCAATACATATCAATCTGTACAGGACCGATCAGACCAGATTCAATTCCTCCCTGATACCGTGTCGGAATAGTGAGATAGTGGTTGCCGAGTGTATTATAGACCTCTGCTTCAATGCTGTTTTCACCGGCATGAAGGAATGGTTTGATGTCAAATGTCCAAGGAGCGGTGACTTTGGTTCCAACCGGTTCGCCATTCACAAAAACCTTTGCCGATGAAACAACCCGACCGAGGTTAAGCATGATTTTACTGCTGTTGCGAATATCATCGGCGGTTATGGAAAAACATTTGCTGTACCGAATCCCGCCGCTGTATGTCCGCAGCCCTTCGATATTCGACCAGTCACCGACAGACATTTCACCTTTTCCGCACCGGAAACTTATCGGAATATCAAACACACTTCCGCCATATTCGCCGCCGTTGACAGAAAGAGTAATGTTGACTTCGGTTGCAGATTTTGCCATCTTTGCCGGAAGAGAAAAAATGGTCTTTTCTCCCCACAGTCCCGGCTGTATTCCCGCCACCGGCAAGGCGGTGATCCGGTCGTTTTCTTTGACAAATGCTTTGGCACCTTTTCGGGGAACGACGATTTGTTGAGTTCCCGGTGCGGTTTGAAAACGATACCCGCACAAAACAGTTTTTCCTGCGAAAAGATCGAACGGAAAAATCCCCCGTTGCAAACGATTCGATTTCGCATCAAACCACCGCATTGCCAGTGAGCCGGTCGTTTCGTGTTTTGTTCCGTTCAATGCGGTTCCCTGAAGTTTCGGCGGTCCCATCGTCGGATGTGTTGCCCAAAGACTCCCCGCAAACGGGGACAATTCCGTCGCCGGTTGCCATTGGGAATCGTCAAAATCCGGTTGAATCCAATGAGAACCGGATGAATCGGAACAGAGCCAATTTTTATCGGTTGCCAACAGAACAGCATTTTTATCCGTTGCGTTTTTGACGCGTAATTCTCCGACAAATCCGTGTGGTCCCCCTCCGTTCACGGCTTGAACCGCAATCAGATTTTTTCCTTCACGCAACGAGTTCGTCACATCAAAAGACTGAACTTCATTCCACATTACACCTTTGCCCAACAATTTGCCATTGACCCAAAGCGTGAAATCATCGTCCGCCGTCATACAGAGAACCGCCTTTCGGGGTATTTGTTCCTTTGACAACACAAAAGAACGCCGGAAAGTGGCATTACCGTTTCCTTTCCCCGGTGCGTTCCAAATCCAGACAGAGGAATCATGTAACGTGGGGTGCTCCCAGGAACCGGGGTGTACTTCTTTCGCAAACGGAGAATCCAGCGAAGCTATAACAAAGTATCCGGTTCCCGGTTGATCATACCGAAGTAAAACCGGGTTTGCTTCCGGATGAAGCATGACCGAATCTGCACCGGTATCCCATTTCTGACCATTCACCCAAACGGCGGACGGCTTCATTCCGCCGGAAAGAATGACCCCTTTTGTTTCGTTCGGAACAAGCACAGTTGTCCAGAGATAATACCGTGTTCCCTCCGCTTCCGGTAAACGCACCGTTTGCAGATGTCCTGACGTTGTGTATTGACCGAGCCGGATAAATTCGTCGTACATATTTTCTTTAAGACCATGATATCCCTGATGTCCGGGATCACCTTCCACTCCGTATCGCCATGAGAAATCATAGTCTTTCCACACATACAATTTTTCGCCGACCGCAAGCGGTTTGAGCGGATATTCACAGATTTCTGACAATTCCGATTCCAGATTTTGAAGAACTTTTTCCTCCATATCTCCCGGTAAAGGACCAATCTGACGAAACTTCGGACCGAAAGAATACGTCTGTTGCCGCCAATCGGAAATCACTTTGTTTTCATTTTCGGAAGAATCCGCATTTGCAGAAATCAAGGTGAATTGGAATTGCCTTGATTCCGCTCCGATGATTTCACCGGGTTGAGGCGGCCATCGGAAATCTCCAAACGTGTTATCCATCGTGGGAATGATTTCTGTTTCCCACATTCCTTCCAGCGGTAATTCTTTTCGTTGCACAACCATCGGAGACCCGTTCGTATCAACAGCGGCTTTACCGGGCGTAAAAACGACGAGGACAAGTTCACCGGATGTATTATTCAACCGGAAACGTGTTGAATTTTCATTTTGTTCGAGAACCGGAAGCGGCGTTGTCTTTCCTGTCCAGACATCCCAGAGTTCCACCTTACCCGAACAACGCACAGTACATTCCGCATTTGTCGGTAATAGGTAAAACACATAAATATCACTTTCTGCCACTTTACGATGAACAAAATAAAATGACGACTTTTTATCTTTCACTTCAATATCCTGGACAAATGTCGAGCGAATTGCCGCCAACGCATCCTCAACATTCTGAAAACGCATTTTTTCCGGCAGTTGAGCCGCCAATTTTTGTACTTCGGGGTCGTTCGCTCCCTTCCGGTCGGAAAATTCTGGAAGAGCACCGAGTGTTATTACGATTCCGCCCGCTTTGGCAAACGCGACTGCTTTTTCTAATGTCGAATGCCGTATTGCTCTCGGATGCGGCAAAACAAGAACACGGTACGATTCACCGGCGATATTCAATCGTCCATCTTTTATCATGGCTTCGTCGATAGATTGAAAATCAATAAAATCCATATCAATTCCATTCCGGTAAAGTACTTCGCACATGGAAAACGATAAGGAATGCGATTGACCGGCATCAATTTCCGCCTGTACCGGAGCCACCGGATACCACACGGCAACATCGCAAACGTGACTTCCCTGTGTCAGTAAATAAGCGAGCCGTTGTTCGGCGTCCATAAACGTTTTGAAATGTTCCCAGTAGGGCATCCGCCAATGATTACAAGGCGGTGCCCATTCCCACCAACCGCCGTGAGTTGAATAATAAAGACCGTGCAACGACAAAAGATTGTATCCCATCAGAAAATTAGCAAACGTTGCATCTGCAATCTGTTCTGACGATGTTCCCCAGCCGCTGCCATAGAAACCTTCCAGCCAGACACGCGGGCGTTGATTCAGATGTGCAATTGACGCAGCAACTTTCGCCTTGACAACATCCCTGCCGAGTCCGGGCTGATCGCTTCCCGGTCCCTGATTCCAGCGTTGCGTACGGAAGTAATCGCCAAACTCCGTGAGATCACGTCCCCGACCGCCGTGATCGCAGCCGTAAGTCATACCGCGTTCCTGATGCCAGTTATAAATCGGACGGAAATAATTTTCTTCGGAAAGTGCAACAAGAACATCATAGTAATCAAGCCGTACTTTGACGGTGTGTTGTCCGATGTCGGTAAAAAGAGCGGCGAGTTCCGTCCGCACATCGTATCCTTTACGTTTGAGAAATTCCTTTGCAAAATAATCATTCCAAAGTTTGCCGCTGACACGAAAAACGAGTTCATCGGAAAAAAAGAAATTCAGCCCCTTTCCTCCTTCGCCGGGGTTATGGTCTTCAAACGGCTGAAGAAACTTTTCAACAACGGCAACACCGGATTTTGGGTGCATCGGATCAATGGACGGCTCGACTTTTCGGGCGGTGATGATGTATTTTTTGCCGTTAATGACTTCGTCGGAAATAACATTTTCGTCACGGAGCGTCGGTTCGTTGGCATCAACAATCCGGCAATCGAGAATATTTCCAATAATTTCCGGGTAAGCGTGAATTGCCTCGTCCCATTTCCAGCCTTGCCCGATTCCCAACGTATAATCGCTGAGACTCACAGCAATTCCGCGTTTTTTCGTTTCCTGCATATACCATTGAACAAGTTCCCACCATTCCTGGCTAAAAAGCAATGGTTCGCTGGGCATTGATAATCCGTAGGAAAGTCCGCCTTTATCGGTGTGGGCATAGTTGATTTGAAGCCCGGTCATTCCGTATCCCATTTTGGCAAGGCGTTCGAGTTGCCACGAGAGTCGCTCTTTGGTCAGCGGATCGCCGAGCCACCAGTAAAAAGCCACATCGCCGTATCCGACAGGTGGCATTTGAAAATCCCGGTAAAAGGATTCCTGAGTCAGTCCTTCCTTTTTCCACCCGGCAGGAATATTTTGCCCTTCAACATTCCGGGAAGAGATAGTGAGAAAAGTACAAAAAAGCACCCAAAATAGAGCCGTTTTTTTCATGAAGGAATCCTTATTTAAAATCGTTTGAAATATCCTGCGGTCAGTTGCCGGCATTGCGCAAAAACTCGTGAATTGTCGCTCCCACATCACAGGAAATCGAGTTGACATTTCCCATTTTAACTTCAACTACGTCAATTTCATACGGAGAAGTGTGTTCCTGAGTGTATTTTTTTTCTACATAGGAATAAACTTTTTGACCGGTTTGAGTGGTGGTACCGAAAGAATCTGTTGTTTCCGTTCCCCCTTCATCCCGTGTTTTGGAAATGACCACTTTGTATTTTCCCGCAGGAACTCCCTTCTGACCATAAGTTTGAAGAGAAGCTTTGCCCGATTCATCTGTCTTGCCGGTACATCCTTTGGCATAAGGGCTTGCGACTCCCTGAGGTATCAGTGAAACCAATGCACCTGACAGAGGTTTTTTGTCCTGAATCACTGTAATTTCACAGGGATAAATTTCAGGAAAATCCTCAGGAAGGTTTGGTCTTTTCCCGCAACTAACAGACAATATTGATATTGCGATTATCATCAGGAAAACAAAATTTTTTGATAATGATTTCATATTTTATCCCACCGGATTATAAAACTCAGTTTTTCGGTTATTCATAAAGGAAAACAGAAGACACGGACCGGAGAAAAACGTCTCCGGTCCGTGTCTGATAATTACCGATCATCACGGAAATGACTGGCTTTCTTGTCCATTGATTGTTCCAAGTGCCCCCCAGACTCCCATCGGACTGATACCGCTCTTATTATGATCCATCTGCCCCGGCATGGTTCCGACGTTAACCGAATCACTGACAAAGTGAACACTGCCATCCAAAGCTCCTGTGTTGACACCACCGGTATGATTGCTTTGTGCAGATAAAAATGCCCAGCCATCTTCATTATTAAACCGGTTACACGAGGGACCGTTAGGCGGCATGATGGTATTGAATGCCGTATAAGACAAAAGCCGGTCGAAATGCCGTCCACCGCGCCATGTACCACTGGCAACGTATTCGCTTTTGATTTTTTTATTGACAAGATCAATGGCAAGGTTAAGACAATTCGCTGGATTGGAACCGCCGCCGCTTGCGGGGTCCAATTCCCCTGCCATATAAGCGACTCCTCCCTTGATACTCAACTCGGAAGTTCCCTGAGCGGTCACGCATTCACTGACAGCGATGGAATTGCTTGTTCCGTCGGTGACAGACCCCATGTTCAACCATCGTGGTGTGGAGGTATCTTTGACAAACTGAAAAGGTCCCCGGCTTGTATTGGCACTGACACCATCTCCCAGGGAAATCACGAGATTTGTTTTTGCAGTCCCACGTCCCAATTCTTTGGAATACGTATCCGAAGGACAGAGCAGAAAATTCAGTGGCGTTATCATTGTTGCGGAATTTGCCCCGGGGGAAATCACTTCCGCAACAATTTTTTCATACATGGCATTCTGTTCAACATAGGGCAGAAGAGCCAAATTGACACTGTAGCGATTTTGGTTTCCGCATTGGTTTTGTATGCCCGGAAATGAATTGGCCGCCGAATGGTAATTGTGCATTGCCAGAATGTATTGTTTCATATTGTTCGTACACTGCATTCTTCGTGCGGCTTCGCGTGCGGCCTGAACGGCTGGTAAAAGAAGAGCAATCAAAATCCCGATGATTGCAATAACAACAAGAAGCTCCACCAGGGTGAAAGCCGCTTTAGAACAGTACAGACAGCCCCCCCCCCCCTATTTTAACATTTTCTAACAGTTTTTTCATAAAAACCTCTCTTCACAAACTCAAATTGATTGTAAAATCGTAGCACCAGATAGTCATACTAATCAAAAGAGAAAG
>JAISQK010000062.1 GCA_031274255.1 Planctomycetaceae bacterium
GGCAATTCGATATGGACAAGCGCGGAAAACCGCGCCGAAGCTAAAGCGATTTACAACATGCTGGGAAACGAAAAGTTCGACCGGGATGAAATAATCAAGACGCACCGGAACGGGACCGTCAAACGGATGGCCGACGAACCGGTTATCGAAAAACTTCAGGAGCGGGACATGGAGAAAACCAAAACGCTGATCTTGATGTATTCGGTTATCGCGGTGTTTATTATGAATCTGACCTCTATAGCGCGGGTAAGTCCTGAACTGCCGTGCACCATACTGTTTGACGAAGAGGAATGGAAAGTCTTGTATTGTGTAGCGAACAGAACGAAGAAAGCGCCTAAAAAGCCATACACGATAGGGGAAGCGGTGGAGCACATAGGCAATCTCGGCGGCCCACGGCGTGCGCCCAGTGACGGTCCGCCCGGTGTCAAAACAGTTTGGCGGGGTCTACAGAAATTCTACACCCTCTACGACTATAGGGAAATGTTTGATTTTATGGGTCAAGTTTAGATTATACCCCCCCCTCAACGTTAATAAACATCTATTTTCAAGATAGGTATAAACTGCTGATATAATTCTCTTTTTCGACTAAGTTTTTTCAGGAGGAAGATGATGTTGCGAGCCAGTTATACGGAGGAAGAACGGAAGACTTTTCAACGATTACGTTACAGTTACCCTGATGAACGAGTCATGCGGCGGTTCGAAATCTTTTGGCTGCATGCCTGTGGAAAATTCGCACCGGAAATCGCCCTCCTCGTTCGCCAAATTCCTCCTACGGTTCGCGGTGTGTGATTAATATGTACCAAAAGGGCTTCATGAGGACCATCGGAATGACATTCTGTAAAACGGCAGCCCTTCCCGCCAAAGCGGATTTAGAGAAGCAGGAGGAATTCAAAAAAATACATTGGAGTCTGAAATAGCGAGGGCAAAAGCAGGCGAATCGGTGTTGTTGTTCATGGACGGAGTCCATTTTGTTCAAGTGGCGTTTCTCGGGTACTTATGGTGTTTCACCCGAATCTTCTTTCGCAGTCTTTCGGGACGAAAACGTTGGAATGTTTTGGGAACCTACAACGCGATCAGCGGACAATTGACGGTTGTCGCGAACGACGGTTACATTACAGCGACAACCGTATGCGAGATGTTGCGAAAATTGTCCGTGCAATACGCAGGGCGGCCAATCGTAATCGTGTTGGACAATGCACGTTTTATCAACATGGCAAACTCGTGGAGAGCTTGGCGAAGGATTTGGGAATCACGTTACAATTTCTTCCGAGTTATTCCCCGAATTTGAATTGGATGGAACGCTTGTGGAAGTTTTTCAAGAAGAAGATTCTCTACAACAAATATTATGAGAAGTACGAAGACTTTTTATCCGCATGCAAAGGCTTCTTCCGATGCCGGGCGAAGTAACGTGACGAACTGCGCTCCGCTCTTGACCGAAAACTTGCTGCGTTACTCCATCTGAAAAACGGAATTCCTAACCGGATCCGGTATACATCCTAGATGAGATTGCCGTCCTAAGAGTCACGAACCCGTTCCTGTTAATCGCTGGGAAGCGTGCCGCTTCACCGCACATCGCAAGCGGTTGGAAAGATGATCCATCGGAAGCCGACCGCCTTAAAAAGGCTGGGAGGCAAGTGCGATCCAACGTGCTACGTTGGTGCCGGGAAACGTTCCGTCCGCTTTGACCGCTTACGACAGCCGCTCGCGGAGTTCGGCGGTAAGATCGTCTTTTTTGACTCGCCATTGTTCGAGCGTGTCGCGGTCACGGACGGTAACGGTTCCATCCTGTCTCGTTTGACCGTCCACAGTGACGCAATACGGCGTTCCGATTTCATCCTGACGGCGGTAACGTCTGCCGACGGCACCTTTGTCGTCGTAAAAAACAGAGAAATGGCGTTTAAGTTCTCCATAAAGCTCCGTTGCGAGTTCCGGCATTCCGTCTTTTTTCACCAGCGGAAAAACCGCCGCTTTGATGGGCGCGAGCCGCGGATGAAACTTCAGCGACACCCGTTCGGTCGGCTCTCCCTTATCGTTCGGAACCTGATCGACATGATACGCTTCACACAAAAACGCCAATGTTCCGCGGTCGGCCCCGGCGGACGGCTCAATGACATGCGGAATGAACCGTTCGCGGGTCACCTCGTCATAATAGGACAAATCCTTGCCGCTTCCGCGATGCCTCGGCTGACCGTCGGCGTCAAGTTCCAGCGTCAGACCGTCACCGGCACGAACCAGTTTCCCCTCCATGTGCGAACGAAGATCAAAATCTCCGCGGTGCGCTATTCCTTCAAGCTCGCCAAATTCTCCCTCCGGCAAAAACGGATACTGATACTCCACATCAGCGGTTCCGCAGGAGTAGTGGCTCAATTCGTCTTTGTCGTGGTCACGGAGCCGCAACCGGTCCCCCGCCAGTCCGAGACCGGTGTACCACCTGAAACGGCGGTCCCGCCAGTATCGGTACCACTTCTCCGACTCCGACGGATGACAGAAAAACTCGATTTCCATCTGTTCAAATTCCCGGCTTCGGAAAGTGAAATTGCGCGGCGTGATTTCATTACGAAAACTTTTGCCGATTTGCGCGATTCCGAACGGAATTTTAACCCGTGTGCTGTCACAGACATTTTTGAAGTTGACGAAAATCCCCTGAGCCGTTTCCGGCCGCAGAAAGGAAGTGTCCTCTTCACCGCCGAGAGCCCCGATCACCGTTTTGAACATCAGGTTGAACTCCCGCGGCTCGGTAAGCGTTCCGACGGTTTTGGCATCCGGTCCGAGAACATTGGAAAAATCCGCGAGCTGCGAAATCGGGGTGACCATTCCCTCCCAAGTAAGATTCGGAGCGTCTTTTTTGCGGAGTCCGAAAAACTTGAGTGCCGCCTGTTCAAGAGCATCCTGCGTGTTTTCGGTCTCCATTGTCGTGACAAAAACCGTTTTCCCTTGCCAGGTGGCATTGCGTCCCTTGACATGGTCGTAACGGTAACGTTTTTTCGATTCGCGGCAGTCCACCATATAATCGTGAAAAAGGTCGTAATGTCCCGAACATTTCCAGATTTGCGGGTGCATGATAATAGTACAATCAATTCCGGTCATTTCATACAGTCCGGGAGCCCCGTTTTGCAGCACCAGCTCATTGTGGGCAAGCACCATATCATGCCACCACGCATCCCTGACATTCCTTTTAAGGAGTACGCCGAGCGGCCCATAATCCCAGAAACCGTTCAGTCCGCCGTAAATTTCGCTCGACGGAAAAAGAAAACCACGACGCTTGCACAGGGCGACCAACTGTTCCATTTGCATAACAAAAGCTCTCCAATACACTTACAGATAAAAAACCTTATTCTTTATTCTACACCGTAAAGTGATCTTTTTCAATGACCGCTCCGTCACACTTCCGACGGCACAAAGCTGTTATCGTTCCGTTGCGGCCTGCCATTGCAGAATAACGGTGTCCGGCTAAAATAGAGATGTCGTGTATTCTAAATGGGGAAATAAAACAATCAGTGAAGGCGTGGGAAATGCTGCACATTTATAGTCAGGTTCAGGAAGCGGTTGCTGTCATTCGCAAACAATGGGGAAAAACACCTCATGCCGGACTCATTCTCGGCACAGGATTGGGAAATCTCGCCAAACGGATTGAGACGGAAAAAGTTATTCCATATGAGGAAATCCCGCATTTTCCGGCGTCCACGTCGCTGACTCATACCGGTCAGATGGTGTTGGGAACACTCGAAGGGCTTCCGATTGCGGCGATGGAGGGTCGTATTCATGCTTACGAAGGGTACACATGTCAGCAAATCACCTTTCCTGTCCGAGTCCTGAAGGAACTCGGAGCGAATCTGTTGATCGTCTCCAACGCTTGCGGAGGGATGAACCCTCAATTCACGCAAGGAGACATCATGCTTATTGAAGATCATATCAATCTGATGGGAATCAATCCGTTGGCCGGAGTCAATGATGACCGTCTTGGACCGCGTTTTCCCGACATGGCAGAGCCTTACGACCACAAACTCATTAACACGGCTCTTGAAATTGCGAGACGTGAGAATTTTGTTGCACATAAAGGGGTCTATGTCGGAGTACTGGGGCCGAATCTTGAAACCCGCGCCGAATACCGGTTCCTGCGAAATATCGGCGCTGATGTGGTGGGAATGTCGACGGTGCCGGAGGTTCTTGCCGCAGTTCACGCCGGAATGAGGGTTCTGGGGATTTCGATCATCACAGACCTTTGTTTTCCGGAATCGCTGAAACCGGCGAACATTGCGGAGATTATCGCCACCGCCAATGCTGCCGAACCGAATCTGACCAAAATTGTCTGCGGCGTTCTTGCGAAGGAAAAGCAAACCGCATAAAATCGCAAAGTATTTCTGCGTACAAGAATTTGCCGGAGTGGAATGCCGCCTGAAATTCATACGGCATCCATCAAACTTGGATTCCGCGGGTGTTCGACACTTTTGCCTGCGGCAGCCGCATTGTTCATGTCATTTTTTTGATGATCTGGATGAAATGAGGCGTCTTTTTCTTTTCAGTGAGATCATCGGCCGTCTTTTTTGCGTCTTGTTCGTCGCTATAGTCATACTGAGCAACCTGGAGCATTTGGGGATTAAAGACGCCCCAATACGCTTTAAGCACAGGTTGTGCGGAATCGGCGGAAGACGTCGCCGTTTTGACAGCTTTTTTCCGTGCCCGCTTGACGGGTGCCGGTACACTGTTTTTTTCCGCCGACGCGGTCTTCTCGACACCGGAATCCGCCGTTTTTTTGACCGTTGCCTGATCTATGGTTTTCAGATTCTCTTTTTCCTGAGTCTTTGGAGATTCCGGGGAAGATTCGCTTGTTTTTTTGGACATAAATGTTCATCCTTTCATTGAGGAAACACTGACCTACAAAATGAATACACCGCCAAAATTCATTTAGACAGGACACAATGATTTGGGAGTTTCCATTGTAGTAAAAAAATAAAATTTGTACAGCTTTTGAAAGAATTTTTTGAAAACAAAATGAAAATTTCAAAAATCTCCGCCTCTCATGCGGAACACGCCTGATACAAATTTCATCTTGAGAGTTCCACAATGACAAGCTGCGGCGGAGCGCAAAATCGTACAGGAATCCCCACAGTTCCGATACCATTGGAAACGATGACGCGGATTTTTTCGTTTGGCCAAGGGGTGATCAGTCCGGTCCGGTATTTCTCCAGTGTCGTCGCAACCGGCGCATAAACGCCAAAAACCGTAACCTGACCGCCGTGTGAGTGTCCGGCAAAAACAAGGTCAATCATTTTTCGCTCTTTTTCGCTGAGTTGATCGATGTAATCAGGATTGTGGGTCAATAAAATGACAAAATCGTCACTTTTCAGTCCCTCTTTCATTGGAGTAAGGTTTTGTTTCCCTCGCCACAAATCCCCTACACCAGCAATTTTGATTCTTGAACTGCCTTTCATAATCCAAGTTGCTGCGTTGGTGAGATTTTTAATTCCGGCGGCCTCCATCGCCAGTGACACTTTGTGTGGATTCCAGTAGTCGTGATTTCCTAAAACACCGAACATTCCGAGCTTAGCTGATATTTTGCTACAGGAATCGAAAAATTGTTTAACGGACCGGTCATTTTCACTTGCGTAATCTCCGCCGAAAAGTACCAGATCAGGCTTGTTTTTCTCCACAAGTTGGAGTAATTGTTCTCGAAGGTCGGCGGAGTATGGCAAATTATGGTGAGTATCTGTAATAAAAACGATTTTTGTGCCGTTAAATTCCGCTGGCAAATTTCCAGAATGAATTTTGTATTTAATAATACGTATCCGGCGCGGCTCCATAAAAAATGCGTAACTCAATAATGTTAAAGGCATTACGATAACAGCAGTCAAAAAAGTAAGGAAGCATCTCCTTTTGAGCCTTTCTGGTTTTCGTATCGTTTTTTTGGCAAAAATCGGCATAAAGACATTATTGATTAACTCAGCATTTTCAATAACAGATAACGGACACGATTCATTATAGCCGAATATGTACGGTTTTGCCAATAAATATTGGTTAAAATCTGAATTTTATGAGTGATGATTCTCATAGAATCGGTATCGGAGCGAATTTGTAGAGTATAATAAAGTGTCTATTGTGGATTCTTGTGCATAAACCCATTTGAAACATGTTTCATC
>JAISQK010000082.1 GCA_031274255.1 Planctomycetaceae bacterium
CGGCGAACCCGTCACGTTCGGCAAAGGCGACCTCGTCGTTTTTCCGCAGGGCATGAGCTGTACCTGGAATGTGCAGGAGGCCGTTCGCAAGCATTACCAATTTGGCGAATGACCTTTTACCAAAATCCCATGAGATTGCTGGAATTGAAAATCCCGCCGATCCTTACCCTGCTGCCGGTTCCGTTGTTGCCGTTTCTGTGTGACAATTATGTGACGAGCATGAATGCGATCAGCGAAGACGGTCAACTCGTCAATGTCGCTGGGAAGCGTGCCGCTTCACCGCACATCGCAAGCGGTTGGAAAAGATATTCTACCGGAAAGCGAACCGAACGCAGTGAGCGTGAGCATAATTGGGATCCAACGCCCTCGCGTTGGCCGCCGGAGGCTTCCCGGCTGCAGCGGGCTACCGCTACTACGTCATTGCACGAATGTTCCCGGGGTATCGATTTCGACCTTGAAATCTCCGCCTTTGTCGGAAATGGTCAACTGTAACGGCGTTTTGCTGATGTCCGGCCAATCAGGAGGGACTGGATTTTTCTTTGTCCATTCCACCAGTTCTTTGTCTTTTTTCGCTTGAACCGCTTTCCGTTCCGCGTCACTTGCTTCCATCGGCGGATCCTCGATTGTCGAAATCAACCGCATCAAAACCGTCATTCGATATTTTCCCGGCGGAACCCCCAATCGGGAATACGCATTGATGGATGTTTCCGGCGTTGCCATGCCGGTCGCATCCGCATTTCCCGAGATGAAATACTTTGCCGGTTGTTCCGCAAGCAATGAAACGCTTGCCCCCGCAACGGGCGTGCCGGCTTTCGTAATTGTTATTGTCACCGGAACGAGTTTTGCCGGAAACCCTTCAGGAACCCGCGGACCGCCGCAACCGAGACATGCAAGACACAGCGTAAGAAAAAGGATATGTTTCATTGGTTTCAAGTTTGTTAAAGTAGAAAGTTGTTAAGGCGATACTCCGCAACGCCAATAAAGGAATCAATCGGGAATTGCGGAACACGCTTCTGATTGGTACAACCGGTTTTTGTGAAAAAAACACTCACAGGAAGATAAGGGATAAGGTCACCATCCATTAACTTCCTGTGAATAAAACATCAGACCGTCTCATGGTGCCGATTGGGATTCGCCGCCGATCGCAGAACCTAAAGCCCCCCAGACACCCCAGAGCGATTCACTGCTGCCGCCGGCCTCGCTTTTCAGAAATGCCGTGCCGTAATTGCCGCTATTTGCATCAATTGTTTCGCTGAGGAACTGCACGGAACCATCGCCCATGGCCGCATTCACTCCGCCGGTATGGTTGCTTGAGGGGGTTTGCAAAACGACGGCACCGTCTTGTCCCCACTGTGTGGACGAACACGCCCCCATATTCGGAGCCAATACTGTCGAAAGCGAAGATTCGCCCGGAATACCGACTGTCCATGCAATTCCGAAACTGTTGTGTTCGCCGGTCGAATCCGTTTTATAAAGATTGATACACTCTTGCGGCGTCGTAAAGTTGCCGGCCACCCAGGTTCCGCGTTTGACATTCGCTTTATCCCAGGAATTCGCCGCACGGGACGAGGCCGTCGTACTAAGCCGTTCCGAAAAACTTATTGTGTTGGACAATCCGTCTTCAATGTCGCCGAACGTTTTAAATGAGAGAAGAGTGCCGAAGAACCCTCTTGGGCTGGCCGACTCTCTGGTAAAGCGGGTCGAACTGGTATCAGTGATATTGACGGCAACATCGCCGAACACACCGGCATAGTTTGCCCGTCCGTGTGTACTGCCGTCCGACGTGATATGGGGTTGTCTTCCGGCGGAAGGACAGACCATCCAGGCGAGCGTTCGATCCTGCACATCTGCAGGAATGCCGGAATACCACGTACAGGTCGAGTTGCGGAGAGAATCGTAAATCGCCTGGGCTTCGTTGAACGGGCACAACTGCACGGGAATGCTGAAGCCGTTATAAGCTGCGCCCTTAACCGACTGATCAATGGAGGCCCCACCGGCAGGCAATTTTTGGCGGGCGTCGTGATGGTTATGCGTTGCCAGTGCAAGTTGTTTGAGATTATTGGTACACTGCATTCGCCTTGCGGCTTCGCGGGCGGCCTGAACCGCAGGTAAAAGAAGAGCAATCAAGATACCGATGATTGCAATCACCACAAGAAGCTCCACCAGGGTGAAAGCCGTCTTAGAACAGTACAGACAGCCCCCCCCCCCCTATTTTAACATTTTCTAACAGCTTTTTCATAAAAACCTCTCTTCACAAAGTTGACTTTAACTTGTAAAACGTAACACTGGAATCTAATGTAATCAATGCGGTCGGAAAAGTCAAGAGACAAAAAAGAAAAAGGGAAAAAATTTTTTCGGGTGTCACTTTGATTTTACGTTGGTATTAGCAAAACAGTTAAAATGTTTGAATTAGGCAAAATTGTTTTCATTCATTATTACGAGAGAAGATAAAAATATCTTTGAATGATAAGCTTAATCACTCAAATGACGCAGGATTGGCATAACGTTCCCGTTCACGGCTGATTTTTTGCTATTGTATTAGATTTTGAAAAAGAGTACCATTCGCCAGTCAATGTCGATTGACAATTTGTTTGTTGCAAATCGATTTTGATTTCCCATCTCTTTGCTTGCCGGACAACCAAACGCCGGTTTCAAACAAATATTTGGGGATTTATCTCACAACAAAGGAGTCCAATGACAATGAATCGAATTGTGTTTTTGGGAGCGGCGTTAGCCCTTCCGTTTGTTTTTTTGACCGCTTCGGTCAATGCTCAAGGTGGCAATAACGATCATCGACCTTCACCGGCTCAGATCACCCTGCCCAATCAGCATCCGCAGCAGAAGCCTGCTGTCCAAGCGCCGCAGCAACATCCTCAACCGCAGCCGGTTGT
>JAISQK010000095.1 GCA_031274255.1 Planctomycetaceae bacterium
ATGTGCTGAAAAGCGGGTGCGCAATAGAAAAACTTCAGGAGCGGGACATGGAGAAAACCAAGACGCTGATATTGATGTATACGGTTATTGCGGTATTTATTATGAATCTGACCTATATAGCGCGGGTAAATCCCGGACTGCCGTGCACGATATTGTTTGACGAAGAGGAATGGAAAGTGTTGTATTGCGTAGCGAACAGAACGAAGGAAGTACCCGAAAAACCATACACGATAGGGGAAGCGGTGGAGCATATCGGCAATCTCGGCGGTCCCCAAGCGACGGCCCGCCGGGTGTAAAAACAGTTTGGCGTGGTCTACAGAAATTCTACACCCTCTACGACTATAGGGAAATGTTCGATTTTACGGGTCAAGTTTAGGTCTATGCCGATTGTCTGTTCGGAGTCTGGCATTCGCCGACATCGCCGGTGAACACGTCGGGCCTGCCGTTCCGAACGGTCGCGTATCAGACGGGGGTGACCGGTTACGAGCTGACATTGACGCAAACTCAACCGCTTTGGTGTGCGGTTCAGGTGGTCGGCGGCCCCCTTCGGGGGGAAGCGGCGGAAATTCTGCTGCCATGGTCAACAGACGCGGTAACGCGACCGTTCGACCAAATCGTAACAGCAAAGTCCACACAAAGAACAACAATGAGAAACACTATGAGAAGTACTCAGGCACTGAACGATTCCGGAGCGTTATGGTCTTTTTTGAACTGGCGGACATTGACCACCTATCAAAAGGCGTCTCTTAATGCCCGCTGGAAAATCGAAAGTCTTTTGGTTTGGGACAAAGGTTGTCCCGGAACCGGTACAAGGAAGGGATTGCGGCCGTCTTATGAAATGGTGTCGCTTTTTTGCCGTGAAAATTTCGCCATCGCCGACCGGAGGATTAAGGACATCAGACAGAATCAATGGGGTTCCGCCGAACCAAACGGTCATCCCGCCGAAAAACCGGAGGAACTGATTTCATGGCTGATTAAGATTTCGCTCCCGGAAAGCGGCGTGTTGCCGACTGGTTTATGGGGTCCGGCACGACAGGTGCGATGGAAATATTTTCCATCGGAGGCCGACCGCAAAGCTGGAAGGCATACTGCCCGTCGCGGCTCGTGGCCGATTGTGACGGAATCGCGGCCTTTTTCTTCCCGGACAGAGCCAAATGGTGACCACCAATAGGCGACAGGAGAGTGTCTTTGGGGAATGGTCACTTTTGGGCACGTTGGGTCGCAGCAGGCTCATGCTCACTACGTTCGATTCGCGTTCGGAAAGCAACCACCTCGAAGAGGCCGGGAGGCATCCGGGGTACAGCGTCTTTATACTGCTGGGGGATGGTAATCGGCAAAAGGCGGACGAAAATTGCCAATTGGGGGGCAGCAAAAGAGAATTGGAGGACTTCAGTCAACAATTGAGGGGGTACAAGCGGCGAAAAGAGAACAGTAATCCTTTATTTGAGGAGTGATTTTTGCTTCCGGCGGCCAACGCGAGGGCGTTGGATCCCGGATGGGACTGCCGTCCCGAAGCAATAACCCGCTCCCGCTGGTCGCTGGAATCAACCGACGGAACAAAAGGAAAGTAGTTGGAAAAGATGTTCTACCGGAAAGCGAACCGAACAGAGTGAGTGTGAGCAGATCACCCGTCGCGGCTTGCAACCGAATGGAACGCAGTGACCATGAGGCAAGTGCCCGCCGGGGCTTCCCAGTTGCGGTGAAGCAGCATGCTGCCGAAATCCGGCAAAGCAGACCTCGCTGCAATGCCGGAGATACAAGCTCTCAAGTTCAATCTAATCCAGGAACCCAACGAGGTCTTGGCTGCGGTTCGGCTGCTGCAATTTGCGGACGGCTTTCGCTTCAATCTGACGGATACGTTCACGGGTCACTTTGAAAATATGCCCGACTTCCTCCAGTGTGTAGCTGTAACCGTCGCCCAAGCCGTAACGGAGTTTGATGATCTCACGTTCCCTGTAACTGAGCGTTTTGAGAACTTTGGCGATCCGTACCCTCAACATTTCCTGCGTCGCCCCGGCAGACGGACTTTCCGCCGTGCCGTCCGGGAGAAGATCGCCGAAATGACTGTCTTCACTGTTTCCGACGGGCCGGTCCAGACTGATCGGGAACCGGTTCATCGCCAGAATCCGCCGCGTCTCATCGACACACGAATTGGCCGCTTCCGCTGTTTCCTCAATGGTCGGCTCGCGTCCGAATTCCTGGAGAAGTTTTCGGGAGACATTCCGCATTTTTGACATCGTGTCCACCATGTGAACCGGAATGCGGATCGTGCGGCTCTGGTCGGCCACGGCGCGGGTGATCGCCTGACGGATCCACCATGTGGCATACGTACAGAACTTGAACCCGCGGCGGTATTCAAACTTATCGACCGCACGCATCAAACCGGCGTTTCCCTCCTGAATCAGGTCGAGAAAGCTGAGACCCCGGTTGCGGTATTTTTTAGCGATGGAAACGACCAATCGGAGGTTCCCTTCGGAAAGTCCGCGTTTGGCTTCCTGATATTTCGCGAACATGTCTTTGACGTATTTGACACGGTTGCGCAAACTGGTCGGGGTTTCCTGCGTCACTTTCAGGATTTCGCGGTATTCCGCAATCCAGTTTTCCCGCTCATACGGCGGAAGATTCGCTTCTTTGTGGTCCCGCATCCATCCGCGGAGTTCATCAACCCTGCGGCTGTACATGTCGAGCGTTGCAATCATGTTCTCAATCCGCTGCGTGCGAAGACCGAGTTCCTCAATCAAACGGACGGCACGGCGGCGGCTTCGGGCAAGACGTTTCCAGGCGGTACGGCGTTCCTCCTGCGACCGGGACAAACTCATCGTCATGCGGAAATCGTGACGGTTGCGGCGGAGCAGCAAGTCCAACGTGCGGAGATTTAACGGGAAACGTCCCATGATCTGCCGCTTTTCGAGACAGTCGGTGACGGAAACCTGCACAGTGCGGTCGAACGGAAGGTCGTTGGCGTGAACCCGCTTGAGCGTCCGCACGGCATGCTGAAGCACGTAATCACATTCCAACAGCTTCGCACGGAACTTGCGGCGGGTCATTTCAATCTGTCGGGCAAGAGAAACTTCTCGCTGCCGGGTAAGGAGCGGAATTTCCCCCATTTGCGTCAGATACATGCGGATCGGGTCGTCCGACCAGGCGTCAACACCATCCAGCTTCAAAAAATCGTCATCCGGCTCAAAGTCATTTTCTTCTCCTTCAGAAGAATCGAAATCGTCGTCGGAATCCAACTCAAGCAAGTCGTCTTCGTCGTCGATTTCTTGTCCATGGGTTTCGTGAATCAGTGAATCGTCAAAATCGTCCAGTAAAGAATCTGTGTCGTACAAGTTCAAGCTCCTGTTGAAAACAAAAAAACAGCGGGACCAGCTGAAGGGGTGAAAAATGGAAAGAACAAAAGGCGGAAACAATCATAAGTTTCTGAGTTCTCAATAGATTTTTCTTTTTCCCTTCCCTCCTATAATAGTCAGAACAGTATGGAATTTCCAAACATTCCTTTTAACTGTTTACGTTTTTTGATAAAATTCCGGTCAAAAAATATTAAAAAATTCTGACACGCAACTTTATACACTTCTTTAACCTTATTTTACCACGTGAATTGATCTCAATACGGACAATGGCGTCATTTGTAAAAAGATGATCAATGAACAAAATAGGTAAAACACGGTAAAGATTACAAAAAACAAAATGAAGTAAAAAAGGGATGCAACAGCATTCCGGCCATCGTATCGGCAAAACAAATCATCAAGCACGGGGGAAGAGTCACTATAAGTATTCTGATTGGAAAGGGTGGCCAAGTTCAACTCCATCAAAGGAAGGATTCGCCAAACCGCAGTGTGAGATAGCTGACTCATATAAATATCTTTAATATCTTTTGTGCTTTATATATATTTTAACAAAGCGGGACCCTGCCGTCCAGAAAAAAATTGCCATTTTACTAAAGATTCCCGAAAATTTCTGTTTTTTCTCAAGTCTCTGCTCCATCCTCTGGAACCTTTGTGTCAAAATACGCAAAACAAAAAGCTTTGGAAAATTTCTGCGGAATTTCTTTCTGATGTTCGGAGCGGGATAACCTCATTGTTGTAAACTGTATTTCGACAGGATTGTTTGATTTATTTGAAATATCTGCGAAGTAATTGCCGTAAAAAAGTGAGGTTTTTCAAACGAGGACGGATTTATCTGTCAGAGGCGGCAAAATCTTATGTATTATGCCGGAGCTTGCCGCTTTTTTATTGTTTTTTGAAAAAATCCTTGTATATTGGAAGTAGTTTGTTTCAACATCCTCTTGATATTGCAAAGGTGGAACCATTGACTCAACATTACAAACTTGACTGTTCTTGTGGAAAATATGTGGCCGTCACCCCGCAACAGGCAGGACAAACGGTGAAATGCGAGTGCGGCGAAACGCTGACCGTGCCGAGTATGCTCCAGGTCAACAAGCTGGAGCCCGCGCCGGATAAGGTCTTCACTGCATCAAAGCGGAACAGAGTCATCCATTTCACGGAAAACCGGATTGTGATTGTCATTGGCTGGTTGATTTTCATTCCGAGTTTGCTCTTTTTGATTTGGCTTCTCACTCATAAACCGACTCCGGTTGACACGGCATGGATGCAAAACCGTTACACTGCCGGAGGCCGTGAAGTCCGCCGCGATTCGTTTCCGCTGGCCCGCCGCGACGCGGAACTCCTTGTTGTCTATGTTCCGCAAATCAACCGTTATACTCCGCTCAAGCCGGAGTATTTTGAAAACATGGATCCGTACAACCTTTGGTACTATCATCAACTTTTGAAAAAAGGACCGGCATTGAGTGAAAATTTCTACGAGAAATACGAACGGCTCCAGAATTTCTACAAAATCCGGCTGGGAATCGCCGGTGTCGGACTTTTTGTGGCCGTTGTGCTTTTGGGACTCGGTTATTTCATGAAAAAAACCTTGAAATAAAACAGCCGCAGAACAGAGTATGACGAAACAGCAGACCTCTCTTTCCTAGGAAAGTGAAATCAAAGAACACGGGACCGGTTCATCGCATATCCGCGAAGGACTTCTCGTCTTCATATTCCACTTTGGCAATCATTCGGAGAAATGTCGCCATGTCGGGACACCGTTTTTTGATGTCGCTTTCGATGCAGTAATGAATGGCGGATGCCAGTTTTTTATTGATGTCCGGTCGAAAATCCGTGATCGGTGCGCCGGGCTGATCGTGAGACATTGCGGCAAGACCATCCGTTCCCCGCGGCCAGGGAAGCTGACGGGTACACAGTTCGTAAACCGTTACTCCAAAAGAGAATATATCGAGCCGGTGATCCGTGTTTCGACGCCGTACCAGTTCCGGAGCCATGTAATTCGGTGTTCCTGTCCGGTTGCCGGGAAGCGTGAAAGGTTCGCGGTTCGGCACGCTCAGTCCGAAGTCCGTCAACTTGAGAATGTTGAAATCGCCCGTGAAAATCAGGTTTCTGGGGCAAATATCCCGGTGAATGAATCCTTTTTCGTGGACCGCCTGAAGTGCTTCCGCCGCTTGACGGATGTAAAACATTCTCGCTCCGGCCATGAGGTCTTGTTTATGAACGAGGACATTATTCAATCCCGTCCCGCCGAGGTATTCCATGACAATATAGTGACAGTTATCCGTGGTCGTCCCATATTCCAGCGTCCTGACGATGTAAGGGTGGTCGAATTGAATGGCGATTTCCCCTTCGGAAGGACGCTTGGTGCCTTTAAAACGCATTTCCAAGTCGGCGGTTTTCTGCTTGTCGAGGATTTTCAGTGCAACGATCTCCCCGGTTTTACGGTCTTTGGCCTGATAGACCTTCGACATCGTTCCTGAAATGGCCGCTTTCAACAGTTCGTAGCGCGACTGATAGTCCAGTTTTGGCTTCCCGAAAAATTTGGATAAAAATCCCATCTTGCCTCTCTTGACACAATGAATCACGTATCCTAAACAAAATCACCGCTCATTTGCCATTCTTACCCTTTCCATCATACCATAACCGCCTCAAAAAAGCCACCTTTTTTTATTGTGAATCAATAATAACGGACTTGATGAGTGGCTTTTTCCGGAAAATTTTTTATAATAATGAGTGATTGTTCGTGACAGACCGTTGTTCTCACTTCAAAAAACAGGAGAGGAATCATGCCTGCAACATTGATGCCGATCAGACGCCGTCAGTTTTTAGCCGGAACCTTTGCCGCCGGATTACTCACCGCGTTTTCACGCCGAAACGCTTTCGCTGAAGGATCGAAGAGTGATCATTGGGTTTTCCTTTCCGACACGCATGTGCCGGGCGACCCGAAAAAGGTGCTGAACGGCAAAAATCCCAACGACCATTTTCGCCGGGTGCGTGAAGAAGTTCTTCAGCTTACGGACAAACCGCAGGGAATCATTGTGACGGGGGACTTCGCGTTTCTTCAAGGACAGCCGGAAGACTACAAAAACCTCAAAACCCAGGTGACGCCTTATCTCGACGCAGAGATTCCTGTTCATGTGTCGTTGGGAAATCATGATCATCTGGACAATTTTTACGGGGCTTTCCCTGAGTTTTCAAAGAAAACGCCGCTCGTTGCCGGTGAGAACATTACAGTGTTGGAAACACCGAACTGCAATCTGTTTCTGCTGGATTCGCTGTATCAGACGGATGTGGTTTCCGGGTTTTTAGGGATTGAGCAACTTCGGTGGCTGAAAAAGGAACTGACGGCACGTCAAAACAAGCCTGCCATTCTGTTTGCTCATCATAATTTGGACAATTCCGAGCAAACACTTATGGACCGTGAGGAACTTTGGGCGGTCGTCAAGCCGCAAAAACAGGTCAAAGCGTACATTTACGGTCATACGCATGTGTATCGGCAGTCGGTACGGGACGATGTTCATCTGATCAATCTTCCGGCACTCGGCTGGGAATTTCAGAATGGAAAACAGCCGCTCGGATGGTCGGACGCTTTCCTTTCCCGCGACGGCATGGAACTGACGCTTCACACCCTCGACAAAACACGTTCCGACAACGGTCATGTCCGCAAATTCACATGGCTGCGGTAATGTTCCGCCGATGTTTCAATAGAATTACGGTAAAGATCAGAGAACCGTATGTTTGACCGCACACCGTAACACTTTCGACATTTCGTTAAAACAAAAAACAAAACCCCTTTCCACTCTTCATTCCTTATTAGAAGGACATTGACCATGAAAACCCGAATCATGAAACTTCCGCTCCTCCTGTCGGCTCTGATGATGCTGACCGTTCCGGCACCGGCACAGGATGACAGTATCGTCCTGAGTTTGTACGTTTCGCCAAACGGCAGCGACACCAATCCCGGCACAGAGGAAAAGCCGTTCAAGACAATCGTCAAAGCTCAGGAAACGCTGCGTGCCGCGAAACCTGAAAAAGAGGGCGACAAGGAAGTGATCCTTTTGCCCGGAACGTATTGGCTCACCGAACCGTTGCGGTTTGCTCCTGAAGACGCCGGAACGATCCATGGATCGTATCATCAGGTTTTTTACGAAGGCCGTGACGCGGTGATTTCCGGCGGAAGAGAGATTCGCGGTTTTACGCCGCTGGAAGATGGGATTGTCACGGCGGATATTCCTGAAGCGAAATCGGGGGAATGGACATTTCGCGACCTGTACGTGAATGATGTGCGCGCGGTGCGTGCGAGATTTCCCAACGAAGGTTATCTCCGTGTTGCCCAAACAGGGGAAGACCGGCGGACGAATTTCTTTTTCAACCCCGGTGAATTGAAACCGGTGGACGACTTGGAACAGGTGGAGCTTGTTTTCCTGCATGACTGGTCACTCACCCGTACGCCGGTCCAATCCATTGACACGGACAAGTCGCAGCTCACCGTTCCGATTCAGATCGGCGGAAATCTTGAATTTTTTCGCATTGACGGTTTTGAGCCGCACGCCCGTTATTTCCTCGAAAATTCCAGGGTGTATCTCGACGCTCCCGGAGAATGGTTTCTCGACGCCAAAGCAGGCAAACTCTACTACAAACTTCAAGACGGTGAAACCGCGGAAAACATCAAAGTCATTGCGCCGGCGGCGTCTCAGCTTCTTGTTGTCGAAGGGACCCAGGACAAGCCGGTGACCAATCTTCATTTTTGCAATTTGGATTTCAAACACACTGCGTTCAACGAAAAACCCCAAAAAACGTACTGGGGAATGCAGGCGGCGGCCTATTACGAACCGGTGGTCCGTGAAACGCCGAACGACCGGGGCGGGATGTTTGACTTTCGTGTCGTCACGGCGGCGTCTGCGGCGGTTCAGTGGGACTTCGCGGAAAACTGCACGATGGGGAATTGTTCGTTCCGGCATTTCGGGGAAAACGGACTCTGGTTCGGAAAATCGTGTTATGCCAATCTGGTTCAAAACTGCGTTTTTGAAGACATCGGCGCCAACGCGGTCATGATCGGAACGCATCAAAAAAGTGACACGGCGCGATGTAATGTGATTGCGTTCAGCCGAGTGGTCAAGCCGGGACAAACGCTTTACGGTGCGGTGGGAGTCTGGATCGGTCTGACGCAAAATTCCACCGTTGACCGCTGTGAAGTTCGTGACACTCCTTATACCGGTGTGTCGCTCGGTTGGGAGTGGAACGATTCGGAAACTCCGGCCAAAGAGAATTGCGTTTTGGGATGCAATCTGCACCATTGCATGCTCACTCTTTCCGACGGCGGAGCAATTTACACTTTGGGACGTCAGCCGGGATCGCGTCTGGCTTTCAACACGATTCATGACATTCCGCAAAACGCAGGCCGTGCCGAGAGCAACGGAATGTTTCTTGATGAAGGGACGACGGATTTCACGATAGACTACAACCTCATTGTTGATACGTATCGGCCTTCGCTCCGGTTTCATCGCGCGGGAAACAATCTTGTGGAGAACAACTTCTTTTCACACAACGGTGAGATTCCGGCGTTCATCACTTACAACAACACACCGGAAGAAAACATTACGCTCAAACAAAACGCGGTCGGTGCGAAAGACGAAATCACTCAAAAGTTTAAGGACACGGTGAAAGACCTGTTTTTCGACTACCGCACAAGATGAGACGCGGCGTACCCGGCCAAAAATCGGGCTTGCATGCAAAAACGGTTCCGCGATAATTCCTGAGATGCGTAGAACTGTTGTTGCATAGATTTATTGACAACAGTCCCAAACGTGACGGCAAGTTTTCCTCGCGTTCACCGACGAGTATACTTTTGGTATGTAAAAAACGGGTACAGGACACGATTGACACGGAGGTTTTTCAGGAAATTTCGGAAACTCAACGGAATGGTGTCAGGGGTGGTCAAAAAAGAAAAAGAGGTATAATGTACAAAATCTTTCTTTGAGTTTTACCCTTTATTATTCCTTCCTGTTGTGTTCCGACATGTCCTTTTTCATTCATTCCCTTGTCCGGCTTTTTCTCGCGGATCAGACCATCCGGCTGGTACAGCAAGGCATTCAGGAGGAACTTCAGGCGAGAAATCCTGAGCTGGCGGTGAATCATCAGGCGGATTTTGCGGTGCTTTTCCCAAGTAAGCCGGAGAGGAACGGTCTGCTCGACGCCTGTCCGCGAACGACGCTCACATGGGGCAACGGCGTTTCATTTCATACGGTGACATTCCGTAAAAAGCGGCTCGTGATGGCGGAAACCGGCAGCGATCCGGTGCGGGTCACGGAGGCGGTGCTGGACATTTTCAAGCCGTTCCGCGTGATTTCAGCGGGATTTGCCGTCGGACTCGTTCCGGAAGCCAGGAAATATTCGTTTTTCGTACCAAATGAAGTTCTCAATTCCCGTTCCGAATCAATGGAAATCTGGAAGCCGAACCTTCTTGCTGGAACGACACCTTATGACAGGGAAAACAATGTTGAGAATCAAACACCGCACTTTTCCGGCGGAACGCTGATTTCCGGCACCGTCAATGAGAAAATCGTGGACGCTTATCATCCGTTTGCCCAGGATTCGGGGACTTTTGATGTTCTGAAAACGTGCCGGGAGTGGAATGTCCCTTGTTTTCCGCTCAAAATCATCGTGCGGTGTTCAAAAACGCAGACGCCCCGTCGTAGTGTTGCGAGGAATTTGGGAGCTTTCGTCAAAAAAACGTGGGAAAATCCGAAATCTGTTCTCGAGACTTTCCATCAGCAGGAAGAAAATCTTGTTGCCGGTGACCGTTTGGCGAAAAAAATCATCCAGCTTTTTTTGAATGATTGTTAAAATGGAGTATTCAAGTCAAATAGGTCGGAGTTGATAAACCTCAATCTTTCGTTTCACGATTTTCTTATTTGTGGAGGATATTTCCGAAAAATCGCGGATCATTCATAAAAGGGCTTGTTTAGACTTATATTTTCTGTATATTTTAGATAAATTTGTCTGATGTTGTTTTTATTTTTCACGGAAAATTGATTATGGGTTTACTTGTTTTACGCTGTTTTTACATTTTGCTGGCAAGCGGTATTGGGGTCATGGCGATTCGGGCGGATGCTGTTCCGATCCCGTTTGCGGAGAATCCGGTCCTGACTTTTTTCGGGATTCTCGGTGTCTCGATACTCTTGATTGTTGCCGATATTATCATTCCGCGAAAACGTGTGGACTGGATTTCCGCCGTTTATTTCGGAATCCTGATTGGTCTGATTCTGACTTACGCACTGAATATTGCCATCGCCCCGATGTTTCCCGTCAACGAAGGAGGCGTTTCCCTCTGGCATCAGGTTATCACGATCATTTTGGCGGTGAATATCTGCTATTTGTGTATCAGTTTTCTCCTCCAGACGCGAAATGATTTTCGTTTTGTTATTCCTTATGTGGAGTTCCAGAAAAATGTTAAAGGAAGTCGGCCATTCATTATGGACACAAGTGTCATCATTGACGGTCGGATCGCCGATGTTGTGGACACGTTGATTATTGACAACCGCTTGATTATTCCTTCGTTTGTTGTTGCGGAACTGCAGCGGGTTGCGGACAGTTCTGATCGGAACCGCCGGACACGGGGACGCCGCGGACTTGATGTCCTCAACCGCCTTCAAACAATGCCGAACATTGAAGTTGAGCTGGATGAAACAGATTTGATCGAGATGAAAGGGCAGCCGGTTGACATGAAACTGATTATTCTCACCAAACACATGGAAGGCAAGCTTCTCACGAATGATTATAATTTGAATAAAGTGGCGAAAGTGCAAGGGGTTGAGGTGATTAATCTGAATGATTTGGCCAATGTGATGAAGCCGATATTTCTTCCCGGCGAGCGGTTGGAGGTCGATGTCATCAAAACAGGTGATGAAATCGGTCAGGGGATCGGTTATCTCGACGATGGAACAATGGTCGTTATCGAAGGGGGGCGCAATCACATCGCCGAGCGGATCGCTGTGACGGTCACCAGTGTTTTACAAAATAGTGCAGGCCGTATGATTTTTGGACGTTTTGAGTATACCGCAAAGAAACTGGCCAGTGCTCCGGTGGCACTGAACGAACTGGCATCCGGTAATCTCACCAAAAGAATGCACTCGTAGTATTTTCGTTGCGTTATTTGTCAAGTTTACCCGAGACTCAACTTAATGGACACAGAATTTCAGGATTTGCTCAAAATTGATAACCGTTACAAGACGGAAGCGTATCAATTTGTCTTTGAGTCGCTTGATTATGCGCAGAAACGGCTGAAAATGGGGCGGCAAAGTGAAAGTGAGGAAATACCGGAAGAGGATTCCCGGGAAAAAGAGAAACAGGAAAATCATATCACCGGCCAGGAACTCTGTTTGGCCGCAAAAATGTACGCTCTTGACATGTATGGATTTATGGCAAAAACCGTTCTGAAAAACTGGGGGATTCAATCCACATCGGACTTCGGGAACATTGTTTATAACATGATTAAAATAGGAAGAATGCGTAAAACTTCCGAAGATAAATTAGAGGATTTTGATAATGTTTACGATTTTGTGTCGGCGTTTGATGAAAATTATCAAATGGGAACAGTGAAAAAAAATCATTAAATCGAATGTCGGAAAAGAAGTTTGTTGTCGGACTGACCGGTGCGAGCGGAAGTCTTTATGCGGTACGGTTGGTGCAGACGCTCTTGAATTCAGGACATGAGATTCATTTGATTGCAAGTCCCGCGGCCGTCGATGTTTTTGCTTTGGAAATGAAGTGGAACCGGTCGGATTTTCCGGCAATGTTCCGGCAGGTGTTCGCGGCGGATTTTTTTGAAACAAAATTCCTGGCAAAACTCCATTTTCACAAGCCGGACGATTTCTCCGCTTCCATTGCGAGCGGTTCGTTTCCGACCGACGGCATGGTTGTTGTCCCTTGTTCGGGCGGAAGTCTGGCGGCGATAGCGGCGGGAATCAACCGGCATCTGATTCACCGTGCGGCGGAAGTTCATCTCAAAGAGCGCCGCCGTTTGGTTCTCGTGCTTCGCGAAACCCCTTATTCTCTCATTCACATCGAAAACATGGCGGCGCTGACCCGTGCCGGAGCCGTGATTCTGCCGGCGTCGCCTCCGTTTTATCATCAGCCGGAAACAATGACCGATCTTGTTGACGCCATTGTTGTACGGATTCTTGACCAGCTTGGTGTTGAACATTCTCTGACAACAGGCCGTTGGAAATGACCTTATTATACCGCGAGGTCTTGGGGCAGTTTATCGGAACGGAATCATCGGAGTCTGAAAATGTCTGTGGTGCATTAAATTCAGTGACTTCCAACAATTGAAAACCGTCCCGACTGAAATGCGGAGACGATTTTACAAAACAGCGGTGACGGTTTATCGGAACATAAAACCGTTAGCAGGGTTATTGGTTGTTTCACAAAGAGGATGACCGGACATTCCGCCATTGCCTGCGTAAATAATTAATCCGCTCTGGACATGATGCAGGCCAAAGCTCATCCTACTGGAAAAATGTTTGCGATTTTGTATAATAGATTGGACCTGTTTTGTCCCCAATTTTATTCCTTCAAGAGAAAATCCATGAAAATAGGCGTATTTACCTGCTGGTGCGGTGAGAACATCGCCCGTAATGTTGACTGTGAAAAGGCGGCGGAAGCGATCGGAAAATTGCCCGGTGTTTACTGTTCGCTGTCGTATAAGTACATGTGCAGTGAGCCGGGACAGACACTCATTGCCGAAAAAATCAGGGAATTAGGGATTGACGCCGTTGTCGTGGCGTCCTGTTCGCCGCACATGCACCTCAAGACATTCCGCAAGGCTGCCGAACTGGCCGGAGTCAATCCGTATTTTGTCGAGATGGCGAACATCCGCGAGCATTGTTCCTGGGTCCATTCCGACAAGGAAATCGCGACGGCAAAAGCCGTCGAACTGATCCGTATGGCGGTCGAAAAGGTCAAACAGAATCGTCCGCTTGTTCCGATTGAAGTGCCGGTGACAAAACGTGCATTGGTCATCGGCGGCGGAGTGGCCGGGATTCAGGCGTCGCTCGACATCGCCAACGCCGGTCACGAAGTCATTCTCGTTGAGCGGGAACCGTCGGTCGGCGGCCGCATGGCGGGGCTTTCGGAAACCTTTCCGACGCTTGACTGTTCGCAATGTATTCTGACGCCGCGAATGGTCGAAGTGGGACAGCATCCGAACATCAAATTGTATTCGTACAGTGAAGTGGAAGCGGTCGAAGGTTATGTCGGGAACTTCAAGGTTTCCATCCGCAAAAAGGCTCGCTACGTGGACATCAAAAAATGCACCGGCTGCGGTGCGTGCTGGAATGCGTGTCCGAAAAAAAAGATTCCGAATATTTTCGACTTCAACCTCGGCAACCGGACCGCGATTTATGTGCCGTTTCCGCAAGCGGTGCCGGCCAAACCGGTGATTGACGCCGTGAACTGTACGAAGCTGACAACCGGCAAGTGCGGCATTTGCGGGAAAAAATGTGCCGCCGGTGCAATCAAGTACGATGACAAAGACGAAATTGTCGTCGAAGAGGTCGGTGCGGTCATCGCCGCAACCGGTTATGAACTTTACAAAATCGACAAGGAACAGACGAATCCTGACATTTCCGGTTATGGCGAATACGGCTACGGGAAATACAAGGATGTGATTGACTCGCTGCAATTTGAACGGCTCGTTTCCGCATCAGGACCGACCAACGGCGTACCGCAACGGCCTTCGGACGGCAAGATTCCGCAGTCGGTGGTGTTTATTCAGTGTGTCGGTTCCCGCGACAATGCCAAAGGCGTTTCGTTCTGCTCGAAAATCTGTTGCATGTACACCGCCAAACATACGATGCTTTACAAACACAAAGTGCATGACGGCACGGCCCATGTGTTTTACATGGACATCCGAAGCGGCGGTAAGAAATACGATGAATTTGTCAGACGGGCGATTGAACAGGACGGTGCGGAGTATTACCGCGGCCGTGTCTCGAAAATCACTGAGGAGAACGGCAAGCTGATCGTTCGCGGAGTGGACACGCTGGCCGGAAAAATCGTGACGATTGAAGCGGATATGGTCGTACTGGCGTCGGCGATGATGCCGTCACAGGGTGCTGAACCGCTTGCCCAGAAACTCGGTGTCGGCTACGATGAGTATGGCTTTATGAGTGAATCGCACCCGAAATTGCGGCCGGTGGAAACCAACTCGGCAGGCGTGTTCGTTTGCGGAGCGTGTCAGGGACCGAAAGATATTCCCGAAGCGGTTGCGCAAGCGTCGGCCGCGGCGGGCAAAGTGATGATCATGCTCAGTCAGCCGAAACTGACCCGCGAACCGGAGATTGCCAAAGTCAACGAGCGGAATTGCGCCGGTTGTTTTGCGTGTGTCGTGACCTGTCCGTATGGGGCGATAGAACGCGCGGAGATCAAAGACCGTAACGGCAACATCATCAAATCCACCGCCCGTGTCAATCCCGGTCTTTGCATGGGCTGCGGAACTTGTGTCGCCGTTTGTCCGCCGAAGAGTGTGGACATTGAAGGCTTCACCGAACAACAGATTTATGCCCAGGTCGAAAGCCTGCTGGAGATTGGATGAAACCAAAATTCACTTAGAGTATTGTGTACCGCAGCCGTTATGGAGACGACGCTTCGCTTTCAAGAAAAGGAGCCGGCGATGATTGTTGTTAACACGGATTTTGTGACCGGGTACCGTATCCAAAAGGTACTTGATCTTGCGAAAGGGAATTACCGTTGTAATATCAGGAGTCTGTTGAGGATTTGCGGGGAATCAAGACGGTCGGCGACAAGCGATGCGTACGGGAAATCCTGATTTTTATTATGTTCCGCAAGCACAACCACCGCAAACGCTCCTGAGTCCG
>JAISQK010000126.1 GCA_031274255.1 Planctomycetaceae bacterium
ACTCGACCGCCTTCGGAGATTTCGCGGCAAACTCCGGCAAGGAAAGCGCGTTGTTTCGAAATCGCCATGCTCATGCAAAAGGGAATTGTACCGGAACAAAAGAGAATTGTAGGGCTGCAAAAGGGATTTGTAGGGCTACAATCCTGATTTGGCGGATAATCTTTGCCTCCGGGCAGCGACGCCGCGGCGGGCGGTAGGCTCATGCTCACTGCGTTCGATTCGCCGTCAGTTGGATAACGTTTCCAACCGCTTGCGAGCTGCGGTGAAGCAGCATGCTTCCCTCCGGCGGCCAACGCGAGGGCGGTGGATCCCAGGATACTCCCAGCACCTTCGGTGCGGGCGCGTTAAGATGGAAAAATTTTCCACTTGGAGGCCGAAGGCAACTGCGGTGAAGCGGCACGCTTCCCCGTTCGCGTTGCTTACTGGTATCCACTGGCATTTTATTTTGTGTTCCAATTGATCCGTTGAAAAGATTTTCTAACTGATGGCGACCGTACCGAAGATACTGGGAGCTTATCGGGATGTAACGCCTGTGCGTTGGCGGAGGCAAAAATCACTCCTCAAATAAGGATTACGGCCCGTCCATTATTTACCGGAGTGCTCCAATTCCCTTTTGTAGCCATACATTTAACCTATCAAAATGGCCTGGATTGAATGGAAACAACTCATTTCAGGAAAATTTCCCGAAAAAGCAACAAACCCGCTTGACTTTTGGGGTTGTTGTATATAAAATGGCAATTACCGGGTTGATTTGTGTCAATCTGTGTGTTAAATTTTCGTGAAACATTTTCGAAAAAAATCCAACAATTTTTCCAAACAGGGAGAAAAACCATGCAAAAATTCACTTTGTGTCCGAAATGTCAAAATAGGGGGGGGGGGTAGTCTGTATCGCTTCCCGTATTGTAGAAACCAATGCTGCAGATGGAAATGCTGTCGATACGAAAGGCACTGCAAGCCATGCCGAAAACTCTTTTGTCCGTCCAAAATTCACTATCCGATCTGTTTTTACTACCCGATCCGGTTTTACTCTTGTGGAACTTCTTGTGGTGATTGCAATCATCGGGATTTTGATTGCTCTTCTTTTACCGGCTGTTCAAGCGGCCCGCGAAGCCGCAAGACGGATGCAGTGTACGAATAATGTCAAACAACTGTCGCTGGCATTGCACACTTATCATGATGCCCGTGGCGCGTTCCCGGCGTTGATGAGCAGAACCGTTCCGAACCAGACAAATACGATGGGGCCTATCACAAGTACGGCAACACATCTGCTTCCTTACATCGAACAAGGTGCCCGATATGAAGGGTTAATCACTTGGGCTGCTGCAAATCCCACTCTAAACATCCATTGGACAGATTCACCCATCGAATACCGGGGCGGAGTCATCAATGCCTTTTGCTGCCCTTCGGATGACGGTGCAAAGAAACCTGCTGTCGATTGCAGCATGGCCAGAATCAGTTACATCATGTGCGCCGGTGACTCCGCTTACCAGAACGGAAACACAGATGTCACTCATACAAACGAAAACCGCGGAATGTTTCACGGCGCCTATTCCTTCAAATCTTTCGGCGCAATGTCCGACGGTTCCAGTAATACGGTTGGTGTCAGTGAAACAATAACAAGCAGTAACAGAAATAACCTGACAGTCAAATCCGGATTTGCTCATGCTCCCGGTATGATTTCAGGAACAAACTTTGATCCTTCACGTTGTGTCAATCTCCGCTCGACAACAGACCGTACCCTATTGAATGCCACCGCATCGAATAATACATGGCGAGGTTCACGTTTTACGGTTGGTTATCCGGCAGACTATGCCTTCACAACAATTTTGCCGCCGAACTCACCCAATTGTCTTGATTCTTCCGGGGGAGGCGACAGCGCAACAAACGGCGCCTATTCGCCGTCCTCGAACCATACCGGCGGAGTGGTTTGCGGGTGGATGGACGGTTCTGTGACATTCATTTCCGATACGATTAACACGGGCGATCTGGTGACCGTACGAGACCAAGGTACGATGTCCGGGAAAAGTTTCTTCGGTGTTTGGGGAGCCGCCGGGACGCCTGCCGGCGGGGAATCGGAAAGACCATAGTTTTGCTCCGTTACGGGACTATCACTCTTTCGCAGAGACATGAAATCGTGTCTCTGCTGTTTCTTTGTTTTTTAATATTTTTAAGGAAAGTGAATTTATGAGAAATTGTTTTTGGGTCTTGTTGCCGGTGTTGTTTTGTGCGGGATGCGGAGAAAAAACACCCGAAGGAATGCCCGCTTTGATAAAAAATGCCTCCGTTACGGTGATTCAGGACGGGAAACCGTTGGCGGATGCAAAAGTGGTGCTGGTTCCAACAAACGGCAGTTCCAGATGGACTGTCGGCGGTCAGACAGATGCTTCCGGCATTGCAAAGCTGGTGACACACGGACAATACCGCGCGGGGCACCTGCCGGAAATTACAAAGTGATTGTTTCCAAACGCGAGGAGCCGGTTTACAAGAACGACGAACCGCAGCCGGGACAGTCGCCGGAAGAATTTAATGCTTTACGGGCATCTGAAAATCTGTCGGCATATCACCTTGTTGACCCGATTTACAATACCGCTTCTTCGACGCCCGCCAGTGTTGAAATTTCGGAAAGTTCCGCAACCGTATCGGTTGATGTAGGTCAAGCGGTTCATATTGCAATCAAAGAGTCAAAGTGATTCTTTTTCCCGAATGGCAGCAAATGAAACCGTACCTTGTTCACTTGCCGCCGCTCCGACATCGGGAAGGACTGCGGTGATTCCGCCCCAAAAAAACAGCAAAAAACACCGGCCTCTTTTTTTGCGGCCGTCCCTCTTCGCTGTATTGCCATTGGGAGTGGAAACGATTGACGACACTCTCTAGACTTGTTTGGAAATCAACCGGGTTCCCGAACAAGTCTGTTTTCCCTTGTTTCCGGCAGCAGCGACAGAAATTCCTCTTCCGTGAGAATTTTGACTCCAAGTTCCGCGGCTTTCTGACGTTTACTCCCGGCGTCTTCTCCGGCGATAAGAAAGTCGGTCTTTTTTGAGACGCTTGACGTTGCATGACCGCCGTATTGTTTGATGAGACGTTCTATTTCGTCCCGTTTGAAACGGCTCAATTTTCCTGTGACGACAACGGTTTTTCCAGCGAAAATCTGTTCCGATGCCGGTTCGTCCTTCGGGGCGAGTGTCATGGAAACGCCGGCTTTTTCGAGTTCCGCGATGAGCGAACGGCCAAATTCCCCGGAAAAAAAGTCGATAATGGATTTCGCCACCACTTCACCGATCATGTTGAGACCGGCGAGTTCCTCCGGTGTTGCGGTCTGAAGAGCTTTGATGTTTTTGAAATGCCGGGCAAGAATTTCCGCCGTTTCCGCCCCGACATGCCGGATACTCACCGCACAAAGAAGCCGGGCAAGTCCCCGATGTTTACTCTCTTCAATCGCCGCCGCAAGATTGTCGGGCGACTTGTACTTTTTCTCTTTTTTTCCGGCAGTACCTTCTTCCTCTTTTTCGACAGCCCATTCTTCCTCCGCATCGTTCAAGAGAGTCCCGGCGGAACGTTCACCGGCAGGATACAACGCCCGTTCGATTTGCCTGGCGGTAAGGTGATAAAGGTCGGCAAATGAGGTGACCGCTTTACTGTCAACGAGTTTTTCGATCTGCTTTTCACCGAGTCCGTTGATGTCCATCGCATTTCGGGAAGCGAAAAACCGGAGCCGTTCTTTGAGTTGAGCCGGACAGTCCGGATTGACGCATCGGATGTAAACACCGCCGCCGTCCTGAACAAGCGGAGTGCTGCATTCCGGACATTTTGTCGGAAATTGGTACACAGGCAGCTCTTTTTCCCGAAGGTGACACTCCACCCGGACGACATGCGGAATGATTTTGCCGGCCTTTTCGACAAGAACAGAGTCGCCGACACGAATGTCTTTCCGCTGAATTTCTTCGGCATTGTGCAAACTGACACGGGAAACCGTCGTTCCGGCAATCTGTACCGGTTCGAGTTCCCCCACCGGCGTGATTGTTCCGGTCTTTCCCACCTGGACACGGATTTCACGGAGCCGTGTCACCGCTTCGTATTTTTCGAACTTATACGCCACAACCCAACGCGGACTCTTGGCCGTGCTTCCGAGTTTTTCCCGCTGATCGAACCGGTTGACCTTCAACACAAGGCCGTCCACCTCGAAGTCCAGCTCGTAAAGATTCTCAATCACTTCCTCACAGTACCGTATTGCTTCCGCCATTGATTCCGACTGATGAACCAGCGGCACCACCGGAATTCCGTAATCCTGAAGTTCACGGAGAAAATCCAGTTCGTTTTCCGCCGTAAAACCATCCGCCGATCCGACACTGTGCGCAAAAAAACGGAGCGGTCTTGCGGCGCAGATTTTCGGGTCTTTCTGTTTGATGCTTCCGGCGACAAGATTTCGTGTATTGGCGTAAGCCGTTGCGCCGGCGGCGGTTTTGTGTTCATTGAGTCTGGAAAAATCACTGTTGCCCATGTAGATTTCTCCGCGAACCTCAAGCAGAGACGGAAAATGGTTTCCCGAGAGTTTGAGCGGCACATCCCGAATCGTGCGGACATTGTGCGTGATGAGTTCCCCCTTCAAGCCGTCGCCACGAGTCACCCCCTGAACAAGCAGACCGTTTTCGTAAATCATGGAGACGGCGACACCATCAATTTTGGGTTCCACGACCCATTCGATTTTTTCCGACGGGAGATTTTTTTGAATCCGATTCGCAAATTCCAAGAGTTCCCCCGTACTATATGTGTTTTCTATGGAAAGCATTGGGACACGATGGAGTACGGTTTCAAAGTCTCCTGCGAGTTTGTCCCCGATCCGTTGTGTCGGACTTTCGGCGGTGACGAGTTCCGGATGTCCGGCTTCCAGTTCTTTGAGTTTTTGCATCAACCGGTCGTACTCAAGGTCGGAGATTTTCGGTTTTGCCAAAATGTAATACTTCCGGTCATGTTCGCGGATGGTTTCACGAAGCCGGGAAATCTCCTCTGCATAAGACATATGGTGTCCTTATTTCCATGACAAAATCAATAAATTGAATTGAGTGATAACCTCGTCACAGGCGAAACAACATCCTCATCGGACTGTTGCCGGTACCGGAAATTTTCAACCCGCTTGAGTATAATCACTATTTTAATATGGCACGGCATAAAAAAAAGGTTCATTTTTTCCCGAGCCGCGGACGGCAAATCACACGATTAACAAACTGTGAATCCGTAGAATTCCGCACAATTTCAACCGTCACCTGATCGGCGGTCACTTTTTCCGATTCCATCGCCAAATTCTGAACCTCATTGAGAACCGCGAGTAAATCATGAATTTCTTGCGGCATCTCCTTGGAAATATCTGCCAGTTGCGTCAATTCTTCGACTCTTTCGATAGCCGCAGAGCTGTCTGGAAGTTCCGGAGTCAAACCTGCGGTTTTTTGTAATGGTACTGATGAGATGACTGTATTGGCTGTATCGTTAACTGCACTTTGAGGACTTGTGTCAATTTGACGATCTTTGTTGGAAAAATCGTCTGTATTGATTTTATTATCTGTAGCAATATTTTGTGTTTGTGATTCTGGATTAGGTGAAGATATTTGAGAATCTATGGAAAATTCCTCCGTATCAGGCGTCGGAATGTCTTCGCTCTCATTGGACAGCCGAATGTAAGCTGTCTGATGGAACAAAGACATCCAAACGCCGACCCCCAAACCGGAAACGACGCAGAGTAAAAAAATGAGATGAAACATGTTTCAAATGGGTTTATGCACAAGAATCCACAATAGACACTTTATTATACTCTACAAATTCGCTCCGATACCGA
>JAISQK010000141.1 GCA_031274255.1 Planctomycetaceae bacterium
ACGATACTAATTATCGTACTAATATGCAAATTTTCGTAACACTTATTTTAATTTGTTGCGTTTCGATTTTCATAAACATCGTATATTCCAGTTTCATTTTAAACTTTGCAAAAGACCAGCAGTAAAATGCCCCAATTTCTTTTTTGTCTGAAAAATGTTCTATACTTAAATTTCAGTGAAATCCTTTTTCAGGAGAGAGTTACAGAGATGGAATGGTTTCAGATTATCGTAATGGCAATCGTGCAAGGTATCTCCGAATTTTTGCCGATCAGTTCTTCCGGTCACCTGCTGATTCTCGACGAACTTTTCCGTTCTTTCGGAAGTAAACCGCAGTTCGACGAAATTATGCTGAATGTTTTTCTGCATTTCGGTACTTTGATTGCTGTACTCTTTGTTTACAGGAAGCGGCTTTTCCTGTTATTCACAAAGGACAAACGGTTGATTCTCCTTTTGATTATTGCAACAATTCCGGCAGTGGTGATTGGTTACCCTGTTAAAGAATATTGTGATAACATTCTGAAAAGTACCTTACTGGCAGGATGCTGTTTCCCGATCACCGGACTTTGCCTTCTTTGGCTCTCCGACCGTTCCGGGACGACGATTTGCCGCAACCTTCCGATAATACGGAGTTTATGGATCGGTTTGGCACAGGCGGCGGCTCTTCTGCCTGGAATTTCCCGTAGCGGCTCGACGATTACGGCATCACTCCTTTGCGGACTGAAAAGAGACGAAGCGGCGACATTTTCGTTCCTGCTCTCAATTCCTGTCATCGGCGGCGGAACACTGCTCGAAACGAAAGACCTTATCGAAATAATACAGGAAAAAGGATCTCAATTCATTTTTGATAGTATTCCGATGCTGGCGGCGGGGGTCCTCATTAGTTGTTTGGTTGGGATTATTGCACTCAACTGGCTGATTCACTGGCTGGAACAGGGAAAACTGAAGTATTTCGCTTATTACTTGTTTACTCTCGGACCAATTGTGATTATCTGGCAACTTTTCACACGTTTTTTCTGATATTTTGGCCATACAACGATCAGAAAATTTCATTTTCAAGTCGAAAATGTTCTTTGCGGGTACAAAGAGTGACCCCGTAACGGGTTAAACTTTCGCTTCGTTCTTCGCAAAAACCGTAACCTCGTTAGGGGGTGCTGCCATAATAATGAAACCGGAAATTCACAACCGGTTTGATATAACCATGATTTGAGCATAAGAGGCATTATCATTCCTCTGTTTTCACGCCGCCGGCGACAAAAACTTCGTGGCATTTATCGCAATCTTCCTTCATTTCATTGTAACTTGCTTTGAAGGTGTCGAAATCCGCCTTGCCGTCAGCATAATCATGAGCGGCTTGATTGGCTTTTAGGGCGGCGTCGCGGAATTGGGTCAGAAATTTTCCCCAATCTTCCTTGGCTTCTTTCTTTTCCGTTTCATCGACATTCGGCAGGAGTCCTTGAGCAAAAGCCGCAAGTACGGCTGTTCCGCCAGTGACGTTTTCAACGCCGCGTTTCAAATACCGGTCACTCCGGGCGGAAGTGTTCAATTTGGTATTGATTTTCGGTACGGCAAGTTTCATCACAGGGGACATGGCGGCGACTTTTGTCCAGTCAAGTTTGTCCGCAGACTTCCCCGTGAGAGACTTTTTGATGTCCGCCACGATTGTCTGAGCTGTTTTCAGGTCTTTGGCATCGTTTATCAATTGGGCCGCCGCGATGATTTCGGGAGCGGCTTCCTTGTATTTGTTCGCATCGGGGGTGATTCCGAGGGAAAGTGCGATAAGAATCAGCGAATTGGCATCACGTTGAATAGCCGGCAACATCCCGTCGAAATCATCGGCGGCGTCTTCAAGCGATTTTTCCAAGTCTTTAACAAAAAGATCGACCTGCGATTCAAGGTCAGCGACCGGCGGGAATTTGACATCCTGGGCAAAACAAGCCGAAACAAGTGAAAGGAGAAAGACTCCCAACGCCGACAGTAAAAAATGGTCTCTTTTCATGATTGGTCTCCTGTGTCAAGGAAGAGGGGAAAATAAAGCCGCTCACCGGTTTTTATTGTCCGGTGAGGAGGTCGAACTCACCATATCGTATCAGATTTTCCGGAAAAAAGCCAGCCCCTCTCCAAAGATAAAATATTGGGAAGGAAATCCTCCGTCTTGTGTTGAAAAACGTCTCACAAAAATCGCCCCTAGTGCGGCATTGATTGTTGCCTATTTTATCAACTTAGATGTTAAACACCATACAACTGTAGTATTTTTTAAAAAATTCCTGATTTTCTAAAAAAACAGTTTAAACTTATTACGTAATAAACTATATTAAAGTGGTATCTAATTTCTCTGAAAAATCATGCCAGGATGGCGAACAAGAATATTGCTTGAAATTCAAACAGTGGTGTCTAAATGAAACATAGCAAGATTTCAGAATATGTTATAACATGGGCTATTGTTGTAACCTGCTGGAGTTTATCCACTTACGCTCAGAGTATTTCCTCCAGAACGACTGTCGCTCCTTTTTACACACCTCCGGCAACCTCAGGACTTCCTGCGATTCCTGTGACGGATCCGGCTTTTGCGCAGCCGATTTTTCAAACGCAAATGTTTCAGGGAACTCCCGGAGCGGTAACGGTTCCCTCGACCGGAATGATCATTTCACAGTTTAGCAATACTGTCGGCAATATTGTTTCCCAAACGGGAATCCCAAACACATTGCCGCTTACCACAGTTCCGCGAACCTATCTTCGCCCGGAAATCGACTACGAATGGACGTACTCACGAATCAAAAATGTTGGTTATTATGTCGTGAAAATCATTGATCCGCGGACCGGTTCCGTCACAACGGCGTACCGTCCTGAGGAAGTGGAGTCACTGTTACCCTGGCTCCATCAAAAAGAAGTGGTGCGGTACAAACCGGTGACTGTCAATGTCGCCGTTCCCGCGACTTATCCTGTGATTCCGTCCTCATCTGTGACGCCAATGGTGTTGCCGCCCGTCACTCAAAATATTCCGACGGCTTACGCGGTTCCTGCATTTCCTGGATCAACGGTCATCGACCCTGCCGACAAAATCCCGACACTTTCACAGTCCATATCATATCCGACAAGCTCGGACACGATGCAATATCCAAACATTAATCAAACAAAAACTGTTCAGAGTATTTCCGCATCGGCAATGATTCTTCCCGCAGCTTCGCAAGCCACTAATACACAAGTCACCGTTTCGTATCCCGCATCAGAGTCCGCCACAAAATATCCGCAACAGATTTCCAGCGAATCGGTGATTCCGCCGTCGTCGATTATGCCTCCAACCAAGGCTCCGCAAGCACGGCAAAATGTGTTACAAGAGAAAACGGTACCAAATCAGAAAGAATCTCTCGCCGCGAGAGAAAATTCTCAGCCATCTTTATCGACGGAACCTTCTGTACAAAAACGAGTTACGTCGCGAAGGGGATTAACGCCTCCTAAACTTCTTGAATACAAAACTCCTCTGTCACGCGACTCGGAAAAAACAACGATTTCTCCCAAATGGTTCTGAATGATCAAGGACCGCTTCAGCGTAATTGTCAATAATTTCGGCGAATACTCAGCAAAATTTCGAAAAGAGAGAGACTTTTCGTCCGCAACGGTTTATTATATTAAGAAGTGTTGCATTGATAACCTGTTGTAGTTTAGAGTTCCGTGTGATAACATAAAGAAAATAACAAAAGAGTTCTTTTGTACTGTTATCTTTAAGGAGACGATTTGTGACAAAATTTTCAAAGATGTCTTATTGTTCGATGAAGTCCTGCTTTTTAGTCTGTATTATCATTATCACCACTCTGATATTCGGTTTTTGCAGAGATTTGATTTTCGCGCAAGACGTTACTCCACAGGAGCGGATTCGGCCTGTTCAGGTTCAGGTCGTACAAAACGGTTCATCCAATCCAGTGACGGTGGAGCTACGTTCTCAGGAAGCACAATCTCAAGTCATCAGTGCCCCACAACCGCTTCCGCCGGGACCAAACGGGCAGATTATACAAAATGGACAACCGCAACCAGTTAATCCGAATGCTCCGCCACCGCCAAGGGGACAGGTAGGACAAAATCCGCAGCCAGGGCAACAGCCGCCGGGACAGCAGCCCCCTCCACCGCCTCCGGAACCGGAGAAACCGCGGGAAAAAATCTATTACACACCGACGGAAAAGCCCGCCGGACAGCCGAATTTGGAGGCAAACATCCAAAAAGACACCATTAAGATTGCGGTTCGCGGGGTGCCGTGGCGTGAGGTGCTCGAATGGCTTGCCGATCAGGGCGGGATGTCGCTGGAACTTGAGACCGCTCCTCCGGGGACATGTAATTATATTGACGATAAAACGTACACTATTGAAGAAGCACTTGACCTCTTTAACGGTCTGATGTTGCGGCGTGGTTACACACTTGTTCGGTCGGAGCGTCTCTTGTTGCTGGTGAATCTTCAAGATGGAATACCTGTAACACTTGTGCCGTTTGCAACAAAAGAAGAACTTGATGAAAAAGGAAGATATGAGTTGGTCAGGGTGCTTTTCAACCTCACCCGAACAACGTCGGATGTCATTCAGGCGGAAATTCAGGGGATGATCGGCCCGCAGGGGAACATTTTGACGTTGCCGAAGTCGCAACAGGTTGTTGTAACGGAAACGGTGGGTCAGCTTCGAGTCATTCGCGACATTATTCAAAGAATCGACACGCCGGAGGGAGTCGCGACAGGAACGCCGCATTTGGTGAGTATGAAAAACATTCCTGCTGACACGGCTTTGGGGATGACGAAACAGCTTCTTGGAATCAGCGATACCGACCCGAATTTACGGACGATGGCAGATGTTTCCGGCACAAAAATTTGGCTGGCGGGACGTGCCGACATGGTTCAACAGGCAACGCAAATGCTCAATATGATTGATGAGCAGTATTCCGATTCCAGTACCGATTCTTTGTTAAGTTTCGCAGTTTATCCTGTTTCCACAGCCGATCCGAATTCCGTCCTTTCCGTCATGCAGACACTTTTGGCGGGAACACCGGATATCAGGCTTTCACTTGACGCAACAACAAAGGCACTCTTGGTTTACGCTCATGAACCGGAACACGAAATCGTCCGTAAAACGCTCCAACAAATGGAGGAAATCACCTATGTTGTGGAGGTGATTCCGCTCAACAAACTTTCTGCGACCACAGCCAAAGAAGCCGTGGAGAAATTTTTCGGCGCAGATTCCGGTACGGCAGCGAGTTCCAGTGATTCCGGTTCTCGATTTCCGTTCAGCGGCGGTTCCTCCGGTACTTCCTCCGCGAAATCCGGAATTCCTGCGCCCGTTGTGACGGCGAACCCGCTCCTCAAGCAGCTTTTGGTTCGCGGAACAACAACCCAAGTTGCTCAGATTCGCAGTCTTCTCGAAAAAATGGGAGAAACATTCGAAAATTCTGCGACAGGAAACAAATCCAAAATTCGGACGGTTCCGCTTTCTCCGAGTGCCGCATCATTGATATTGGAACAGGTTCAAACGGTTTGGCCGCAAATTTCGCCCAGTCCGATTAGAGTTGTCACTCCTTCCAATTTAATCCGTTCCAGCGACCCGAACATGTCAATTCCCGAACGGACAATTGACTCAAAAATTTATTCTCCCGTCGAAGAAGCGATGGACCAATTGTTCGGCCCGGCGGATACGCCTTTGCAGACTCCGCAAACACCGCAGATTCCGCCGCAGGATATTCCTTTACAGATACCGAAAAATCCTGATATTCCTGCCGGTACCTATCAGAATCCCTATCAAACGAATCAGATTCCCGGAGCGGCATTCTATCGCAGGGCGGTTTTTCAGCAGGAGATCGACACACCTGAAACGCCGCAAAACTTGGAAGTTCCGCAAAACACGCAAGCCGCGCCGACGGAATCCTCTTCCGATTCTTCTCCCTCTGCGGAGCCTGCGCCGGTTTCTATTTCGCTCGGCCCTAATGGTCTGATGATCGCCTCAAATGACCCTGATGTTCTTGACCAATTGGAGGAAATCGTCCGCCTGTTGTCGGATGAATCGTTTTTGAAGTCCGATGAGCCGGCGGTTTATTATATTAAGAATGCTGATGCGGAAGCAGTGGGAGAATCGCTCCGTTCCCTGATGGGGATCTCTTCTTATTCTTATTCGGGAACCGGCACAACGGACACGGCATCTCCTTACGGCAGCACGATTTCCGATCCTGTTGCGGCGGTTCTCGGAATGGCGGCGCTTGGAAATTCCAGCATCAAGGCGACCGGTACCATCAAAATCACAACGGTGTCTCACCTTAACGCTCTTTTCATTCAGGCAAACAAAGTCGACCACAAAACCATCGGTAAACTCCTTCCTATCTTGGACCAGCTCAAAAGTCCGGAAGAAATTCTCACTGTTGCCAAGCCGCATTTGATTCCGCTTAAAAATATTCGTGCGGAAACAGCGCAACAGGCGGTACAAACGATTTTTGCACAGAATATGCAGTCCGGAGGCGGCAGAAATAACGGTCGAGGACAGGAACAGCAACTCCCCGGAATGCCTCAAATGGGGGGCGGACCGCCGCAGGCATTCCTTGAAATGATGCAGCAACGGATGAGTGGGGGAAGCCGCTCCTCATCAGGAAGTACCCGTTCCGGCCGTCAGGAAGAGCCTCAAACCATGACACTGGCGGTGGAAAATCAGACTAACACGCTCATTGTCTCTGCACCGGAGGCACTTTTCCGCGATGTGGAAGATTTTGTAACCCAACTTGATGAAAAGGCTCTTGACCGCGACGAAGTGACTCAGGTCGTGGTAACAAACGGCAGACTCGGAGCCGCTCAGATTCAGGCCGCCCTCAAAGCGATCGGCGGTGACTCAATCACCGTCAATAATAATTCCACAAGTACCTCCGGCAGCAGCAGATATGGCCAATCCGATTCATCGCGCAGCCGTAGCGGATTCAGCGGCGGCATGCCGTTTGGAGGAGGAATGCCTTTCGGAGGCGGGGGTATGCCTGGCGGAATGCCGTTTGGCGGGGGCGGGGGCATGCCGTTCGGCGGAGGAACAACGCAATTCCGAGGCGGAGGACGCTGATTGTTAAACGCCATAGAAAAGAAGCGTGCATAAAACAAATAATAATAGTGTACGTAAAATAGGAATGGCATCGCTCAAGAAAAATTTTTTCGGGTGCGGTTCCTTGAAAGCAAATCAATTTCTGTCATAATGACGGCTTTCCATGAACGGTATATTAGAGAGCGGCGTTAAGAAGAAACATGTACGCAATTATTGAAGACGGCGGGCGGCAGTTGAAAGTCGAACAGGGACAGGAACTTTTGATCGACTATCGGGAAGACTTGGATACGAATAACGAAGTGGTTTTTGACAAAGTTTTGGCTTATTGTGCCGGTAACGCCGAAGTTAAAAAGGAGGAACCAGCCAACGGCGGCGTGGAGAATACCGGTACAGAAAACACCGCGTTTGAAAACACTGTATCTGAAAATGTGGTGAAAATCGGTCAGCCGATTATTGCGGGTGCAAAAGTGACCGCGATGGTCATCGGTAACGTGAAATGTCCGAAATTGACGATCCAGTGGTTTCGCCGCCGCAAAAATTCCAGGAAAAAGACAGGTCACCGCCAAATTCATACCAAAGTCAAAATCCTCAAAATCGAAATCTGACCGGCAAAGGGACTTTCTTTTAAGCCGTTATTTTTCTTTTCTTAAAAGCGAAAAGAATATTGCCAACAGGTCATTTGCTTGTTCCGCCGTCATGTTTTTGGCATCGTATCGTAAAGTCAAACGCAGACGTCCGGCATACGTTAATGCGGACAGGGAAATCAATGTGCCGGAACGAATCGGCGGTGTGGCATCGACTTCTTCCAGCACAGCGTCACCGACGATTAAACGTCCGTCCGGTTGACGGGGAAACGGAAGCGATTCAAAAACCCGTCCTAAATTTGAAAGTACGGATGTGGCTCGGCACTTGGGCGACTTGAGTTCCCTTGCAATGCCGCCGGGCAAAAGATTGCATATCCGCAGAGACAACAACAGGACATGTTTCTGTTCCGTTCGTTTGATCCAATCCGTTTCCCGATGAATTCCTTGCAGCAATTGGTCGGGATCGGAAAAATCACGCTCTTTTCGATCTAAAAAAAGCATAGTGACCGCGTTGGCCGCAGGCATATTCTTGAGCTGTTCCGTCCGCAAATTCATCGGCATGGAAACCCGCAGCCAAGGGTGATTGCCGGGAGCAACCCATTTTTTCCGCCAATTTCCCATTGCCAGAAACAAATCGCGGAGCAGTAAATCATTGACGGTCACACGATGGGTCTTGGCGCGGGCAAAATAGATTTTGGTCTCTTCAGGTGTGAGTTCGTCGACACAAAACGCCAAATAATCTTTTGTTCCAATCTCTGTATTCAGCGGAGCATGATGCGAAAGTGGTGCCGGAAAATGAAACAGCAACTGAAATGTTGTTATAGCGGTCGGAAAGTAAAATCGAAAATACTTTGCCAATGTTAAGCCGCTCGAACCACGAAGCGGTAAAAGTGAGGGATCAAGCTTCCGCGGATTGGGCGGCGGCAAACCGCCTTTGTGCCGAACAGCGTAATCGGACAAAATATCAACGATTACCCCCATTTCGCCAATCCCATCGGAAACGCTGTGATGAAGCTGGAACAAGACCGAGCAAGAATCTTTTTCTTCAACAAAATAAGTTTTGAAACCGGGTTCATTGAAAAGGTCAATCGCTTCGGGAGACGGAAACCGCGTTGCCAAAGGACCTTGAATTTGCCGAAAGAAAAGAGGATGTTCCACTTCTTCCCAAACAAAATTTCCGTGCCGGACCTTTCGGGCGACACTCCGTAACAGAGGATGGAGCCGAACCGTCGCCGCAATGGATTCTTTGAATTGCGACAGATTTAAGCGACCGGAAAAACGCAAAAAACGGAACGAATCCATCGGATACGCCGGTCGGTCATCCAAAAGCATGTATTTTTCAAAAATCGAAAACGGAAGCGGCATTTTGATAAATCGCGGGAAAGAAGTTAATTTTTATGGGTGTCTCTCAATATTTGATTTTCTCCAAAGCTCACGACCGTAAAACTCAATATTTATGAAAATCTTTTGATGGAACCGGCCTTCAGGAGTTTTCTCTCATAGGAAAACTCCTGATTTTCTTACTCACAGAATTTCTTTTGTAAATTCTTTGCTGATGAGATGACGGGCCTTTTCGCCGTTGTCTTCCGAAACGGTGATGTTGATACTGCGTTCACTGGTACTGATGATCGACACGTTGATACCGGCGTCGCCGAGAACGCGGAAAATGCGGCTCGCCAGTCCGGTATGACTCCGCAAGCCCGTTCCGCGGACCATGACTTTGGCGATTTTCGGATTTCCCGACGGCGGAGCCGCTCCATAGGTTTGAGCAATCTCTTCCGCAAGACGCATTGCCTGCTCATAGGCCGCCCGAGGCACCGTATAACTGATACTGGCCGAACCATTACGTCCCACGCTTTGAACGATCATGTCCACAACAAGCTTTTCCTGAGCAATCCGGTCGAAGATTTTTTCCGCCAACCCCGGGGTATCCGGCACCTGAGCCAATGTCAACCGTGCCTGCGACTGATCAAGCGTGACCGACTCAATGATGATGTCTTCCATGCCGGTCAGACGGGAAAGATATTCCCCTTCAAGACGGTCTTCCGAGGCTCTGACCTGAGGGGAAAGTTCCACCGGGCCCAGTGCATCTGTCGGTCGGACATGCAGATTGAACGCTTCATGCACCACTCGAAGAGCTTCACCGGCCGATTCCTGCGTGACGAGTGTGGAAATTTTGATTTCACTGGTCGTAATCATCGAAATGTTGATTCCCCGGTCGCCCAAAGCGTGAAACATTTTTTGAGCCACACCGGTTTGCGTTTCCATCCCGAGTCCTACAACAGAAACCTTGGCAACACTTCGATCCGCGTCCACGGATTCCGCACCGACCGTTTGCACGACAGACCGTGCAATTTCCAGCGTTTGCGAGACATCATCATCAAGGACCGTAAAGGAGATGTCGGTCCTGCCGTCGGAACTGATATTTTGTACGATCATATCCAGCGGAATTTTGGCGTCCGCAATTCTGGAGAAGAGCATCATCGCCACGCCCGGACGGTCTGGAACGCCGACGACTGTAATACGGGCTTCCTTTCTCGCGACAGCGGCACCGCAAACAGGCTGTGTCGGTGATTCCGGTGTCGGAACAATCCACGATCCGGGAGCGTCGCTTCCGCTGTTACGGACAACAACAGGAACATTGTACTTTTTCGCAAATTCGATCGACCGGTTGTGCATCACTCCGGCACCAAGACTCGCCAGTTCGAGCATTTCGTCGTAACTGATCCGATCCACCTGACGGGCTTCGGGAACGAGCCGCGGGTCGGTGGTGTAAACCCCGTCAACATCCGTGTAAATCTCACAAGCATCCGCCGCCAGTGCCGCCGCCAATGCCACTGCGGTGGTGTCGCTGCCGCCGCGTCCGAGTGTGGTGACATTTCCCTCGTCGTCAACTCCCTGAAAACCTGCCGCGATGACAATTTTGCCTTCGTTGAGACTGCGCCGCATTTTCTCGGTCGAAATCGACTGAATCCTCGCTTTCGTGTGAGCGTTGTCGGTGAGAATACCGATTTGCGTGCCGGTGTAGCTGACCGCTTTGTAGCCAAGTGACTCCAGAGCAATTGCCATCAATGAAATCGTGATCTGCTCGCCGGTGGACATCAACATGTCCATTTCACGCGGTGAAGGCCGTTCCGTGATTTCCCTCGCCTGTTTAATTAATGCGTCCGTGGTTTTTCCCATGGCACTGAGAACCATCACCACCTGATGTCCTTCTTTGGCGGCGCGGATGGCTTTTCGGGCAGCGGCGAGAATCCGGGTTGTATCTGCAACACTGGTTCCGCCAAATTTTTGAACGATGAGCGACATGAAAGGAATCTCCGAAAGTCGAGGCAAAAATCAAAGCGGACAACACCGCCAGTATTCTAAAATAATTATTTCAGAATTTGTCCCAACGACAAGGTGGAAGGGGCAAAAAAAACGATATTGTGCAATATTCTTGTTTAGTAAAAATTGTGTGCAGGAATGAAAAGTCTATGATGGAATCTCTCTCATTTTTTTAGGAAAAAGTAACAATCCCGCTTGACTTCTTGAATTGTTGTGGATAAAATACAGTCATTGGGTTGATTTGTGTCAATCCGTTAAATTTTCGTGAAACCTTTTCGAAAATCATCAAACCATTTTTCCAAACAGGAGAAAAATCATGCAAAAGTTAAATTTGTGTCCGAAATGTCAAAATGGGGGGGGGGGTAGTCTGTGCTGGTTCTCGTGTCGTAGAAGCCAATGCTGTAGATGCGAAAAGTGCTGCAAACACTTTCCAAAACTCTTTTGTCCGTTCCGAAATCACTACCCATTTCGGTTCGACTGTCCGATCCGGTTTTACCCTCGTCGAGCTTCTCGTCGTGATTGCAATCATTGGTATCTTGATTGCTCTTCTTTTACCCGCGGTTCAAGCCGCCCGCGAAGCCGCACGACGCATGCAGTGCAGCAACAATCTCAAACAGGTTTCCCTGGCATTGCACACCTATCATGATGCCACCGGTGCCTTCCCCGGTCAGACCAACTGGCTGGCCCCCAATCCTAACTACGGCGATCTGTATGGTCCGGGAGCGATGCTTCTTCCGTACATCGAACAGGCTGCCCTTTATTCAGCAATTCAGGCTGTTGACCAACTGGACGCTTTTGAGATCAATGACGTATTCGATGTCCGCATTTCCGCCTACCTTTGTCCTTCGGACGGAAAAGGCAAAAGTGTGACCGGAAGCGGTCCGACGAATGTCATGTTTTCTTTCGGTGACGGAATGTGGCACCATGGTGAACTGGGAAATGGAATCAGTACCCGAATGATGTTTTTTCGTCAGCAATGGAAAAATATCAGTACCTGCGTGGACGGTACCAGTAACACGGTGGCAACAAGTGAAGCGGTTGTTTCCACAACACAAAACAACCGGGCGGTCAAAGGAGGCGTTGCTCAGGTTGCGAGTCCGGACAATGCCGGTAACGGCGGGCCGATAGGAAAATGCGGTTTCGGCGCATTGACGGATCCGGCTGACCGCAACACGATCAAGTCATCACAGACACTCGTGGCACATAAAGCGAATGAAATCGCATCTCATTTACGCGGCGGACGTTTTCAGGACGGACGGGGAATTTACTCGGGATTTCATACGGTTCTTGCCCCCAATTCTCCGTCCTGCAGTCATACCACCGATGCGGAAAATTCTTTCGGAATTTATTCTGCAACCAGTAACCACACAGGCGGCGTGAATACCGGTCTGTTTGACGGTTCGGTGCGTTTTATCAGTGAGACCATCGACACAAACGGCTCTTCCGCCGGGCAGGTGACAAGCGGACGGAGTCCTTACGGCGTCTGGGGAGCATTCGGGTCGCCGGACGGCGGCGAATCCGTCCCATTACCATAACCAACGCGAGGGCGTTGGATCCCGGATGGGACTACCGTCCCGAAACAATAACCCGCTCCCGATGGTCGCTGGTATCAACAGGCGGAACAACGCCTCCATTCGGCCTCCTGGGGTAGGCTTTAGGCGATAGGCTGTAGTTCCGATGGTAACGTTGTTCCGCCGGTTGACTCCAGCGACCAACGGGAGCGAGTCCGTGGCTCTCGGAGCGGCAGCTCCAACAGGGGTGCAGCGTCCTTACGCTGCCCGCCGGAGGCATGACTCCTGAACATCAGGACACGGACTTTATCTTTCCGATGTCCGATTCAGGGTTTCCGAGGAGGGAATCCTGGGTTCCGAGTGACGGTTTCGGGTTTCGGATGGGAGGATTGGTGCCGGTTTTAGGGAAATCGCAGCCTTTTTCCGCCCAAACGGAGCGAAAAGACACGCTACAAAAGGGAAATGTAGCAGAACAAAAGGCAAATGTAGGGCTACAAAAGGGAATTGAAGGGCTTCAGTAAACAATTGAGGGGGTACAAGCAGCGATGGGAGGACGGCAATCCTGATTTGGTGGGTAATCTTTGCCTCCGGCGGCCAACGCAAGGGCGTTGGATCCCGGTAGGCTCACACTCACTTCGTTCGGTTCGCCCTCTGATGGAAAAATCTTTCCAACGGAAGCCGACCGTCTCGTAGAGACTGGGAAGCTACCGCCCGCCACGGCTCGCGGTCACATTTTTTAGACAAAACAATGAAAATTTTAGAAGACAAAACGATGAAAACACGATTTGATTTAATCACAACAGTTCTTTTGGTTTTGAGTTTGACCGGATGCGGAAGAACGAACGTTCCGCCGGATTTGCCGAAACTTGTCTC
>JAISQK010000187.1 GCA_031274255.1 Planctomycetaceae bacterium
GCAACATTCCTTTTTGTTCCGCCAGTTGATATTAGCGACTGACAGGAGCGGGTTATTGCTTCGGGACGGTAGTCCCATCCGGGGTGCAGCGGCCTACCGCTGCCCAGTGAGCAACGCGAACGGGTTATTACTGCGGTGCAGCAGCATGCTGCCGGTTCGCCGCACATCGCAAGCGGAAGGAAAGTCTTTTCACCGGAGGCCGAATGGAACGCAGTGACCATGAGGCAAGTGCCCGCCGGGGCTTCCCGGCTGCGATGCAACGGCACGTTGCCTCACACTCACTGCGTTCGGTTCGCAAGCGGTTGGAAAATTTTTCCAGCCGCTTTTCTTTTGTTCCAGCAACATTCCTTTTTGTTCCGCCAGTTGATATTAGCGACTGACAGGAGCGGGTTATTGTTTCGGGACGGCAGTCCCATCCGGGGTGCAGCGGCCTACCGCTGCCCAGTGAGCAACGCGAACGGGTTATTGGAGGCCGAAGGCATACTGCGATGCAACGGCATGCTGCCGGCTCGCCGTCAGTTGGATAATCTTTCTAACCGCTTGCGGTCTGCGGTGAAGCGGCACGCTTCCCAGCGACCATCGGGAGCGAGTCCTCGGAGGCCGAAGGCAAGTGCGGTGCAGCGTGCCACGCTGCTTTTGGGTGTACTTATGACGTTGAATATGATATAATTATAAAAATGCCGGAGGGATTGTGCCGCGTATTCATTTCCCTGCTCAATGAAATTATTCCTCATTTCAACTTTCCATCATGCCTCAAATTTTGACCTTAAAACGTAATACACCGGTGATTTACACGAACAAAGCGTATTGCCGCGATTGTAACCGCTGTGTCCGGGTTTGTCCGGTCAAGGCGATACGGATGCACGCAGGACAGGCTTCCGTTGTCGATGACCGTTGTATCGCCTGCGGAACTTGTGTCCGGGAATGTCCGCAACGGGCCAAAACCTACCGCAAAGATGTCGACGCGGCAAGGCAGTTGATCCAGACACATCCTGTGACGGTCTGTTCCCTGGCGCCTTCTTTTGCCGGTTTTTTTCCGGTCTGGCAGCGGAAACGTCTTCCTTCCGCTCTCCGGCGGCTTGGTTTTTCGTTCATCGGGGAAACCGCGGTCGGAGCGTATTACAGCGCCCTGGCAACAGCGGAATATGTGAAAAAACATCCCAAAGAGCCGTCCATTTGTACCGCGTGTCCCGCGGTGGTGGAGTATGTGCAGAAATACCGTCCGAAAGCCGCAAGGTATCTCGTTCCGGTCGTTTCCCCGATGGTGGCTCACGCGATCCATCTGCGGGAAAAACTCGGAAGGGAAACCGCGGTCGTGTTTGTCGGTCCGTGTATCGCCAAAAAGAGTGAAGCCGGTCATTATTATGGCGACGCCAGAGTGGATTGCGTCTTGACATTCGAAGAACTGCTTCAGTGGTTTGAAAATGAGCAAATTGATGTGTCCGGCTGCGAAGAGAGCGACTTTGATGAGACGCCCAAGGGAAAATCAAGACTCTTCCCTCTTGAAGGCGGATGTGTTCTCACCGGCGGACTGATGACGGAATTTCTTGATGCGGACTGTATTCCGGTCAGCGGATACCGCAATGTCGAACACGCGATCCTCGAATCCCGGGCGGGACAGGTGATTGAGCCGCTGTTTTGTCCGCTCGGTTGCGCAGGCGGTCCGGCAGGCGACGGAACAAACGGATGCTTCGAGGTGCGGACGGGAATCATCAACTACGCCAGGGAAGAGGAACATTCCGTTCCGGGGGATTCCTTGAAAACAGAGGAACCTGACGGCAATGAAAAGGCGTTTCTTTCAAAGCTGACCGTTTTCTACGACAAGGCGGTTTCACCGATTGTCAGGTCGGAAATTTCGGAAGCGGCCATCCGCCATGTGCTGGAAATGACGGGAAAAGCTTTGCAGGAGAATCAGTTGAACTGCGGTGCGTGCGGATATCCGACCTGTCGGGAGAAAGCGGTCGCCGTGATTGAAGGACTCGCCGAACCGGAAATGTGTCTGCCGTTTGTCCGCCGGATTGCGGAGCAAAGAGTGGACCGGATCATTGAAACCAGTCCGAACGGCATTGTGATTCTTGATGAACATCTCAATATTTTGAGTATGAATCCGGCGTTCCGGACGCTGTTCCGCTGTTCCAACGCGATTTGCGGAAAGCCGGTCTCCCACTTGCTCGACCCCGAACCGTTCGAGCGGTTGATGGGAAATCCGAAAAACGTGATCAACAGGACATTGGGGTATCCGTCCTACAATCTGGAGTGTCACGTGCTTTTTTACGCCCTGCCGGAAGAAAAACAGTATGTCGGAATTTTTGTGGATATTACAGATGCGAAAATCAATATGACCAAACTTGACAAACTCCGCTATCAAACGGTGACGCAGGCGAGAGAACTTTTGGAACAACAGATTCAAATGGCGGAAACGATCGCGATTTGTCTCGGAGAAAATGCCGCAAGGGCGGAGTCTCTGCTGGAAAACCTCATGAATCAGGCCAATACGGAAAACGCGTGAAGGAGACTCCTTTCCGTTCCGGCGGAATGCCGCCGGTTGCGTGATGCGGTTCAGTCCGCAATGCTTGAACGCCGGAAAATTTGGACAATTTCGACAGTTCAAGCGAACACGAGAAAGAATGTTCCAAACATCCTTTTTGGGGTTCCGAACTGCGGATTTGGAGTTCAAAACGTCTCGTTTGGACTTCGGAAGGGATTGAATACTGTCCGGAACACCGTTTTTTCGGACTCCGGAACACCGGAAACGGAGTTCCTAAGTCTGAAGCCGGAGTCAAAAAGCCCGAAATCGGAACAAAAAAGTCCGAAATCGGAGTTGATGCGGCCCGGAAAGGAAGAAAAAAAGTCCAAAAAGGAGGCTCGGAACCTGTTGTACGGAGTTCCGAAGCCCGAAGCCGGAGTGAAAAAGTCTAAAACCGGAGTCCGGAACCCTGAAAGAGAATTTTGAAAACCCTGATTGGAAATTCCCCTGCCTGCCTTTTTATTCAGGACTCTTGCCCGGCATCTCCGGTTATTTTAATCCGGCGGTCAAGAGGAACTTTCCGCCGGACGGCAATTTTGTCTGTCTCTATAATTTATCCGTTATATCTGCGAGCCTGGGGACGGTTTGAGAATCAGGTTGATGATTTTGTTGGCGGTGTTTTTATATTGCGGGTCACCGCTGAGATTCTTCCATTCGTCACCGGTCACGAATTTTTTCCAGTTCTCGATTTTGGCTTCCATATTCTCGAAGCCGAGCATGTAAGTCAGGTTGGGCATCATCGGACCGGCCAGCGTTTCTCCGTAGAAAACAGGCGTCATTTCACATTTCAGGAACAACGCGATTTCACCGCCGATGTCGAACATGTCGATTTTTTTGGCGTTCCGTTCGATGTGATAACTGTTATACAGCCGAACCTGAAAAATCCGTTCCGCGGAATGAACCGGCTTTTCAATCGCCGGAAAATGCTTGAATCCAAGCATCAGACGGCTCTCACTGGTGTCGTAAAGCGGATCGTTCATCGGAGCTTCAAAAATCGCCGCGGCGTCCTTGAGATACTGTTGATCCGCAAGAAGTTTCGGTACGGATTGCGTCAGTTGGTCCGCAGAATCGAATTGCGTCAACACAAACACATTAAGATCGTTTTTCGCGTCATACGACTTGTCCCCGTCGTTGAGTCGGGCATTGGACTCGAAAATTCCCACCGGTGAAATGCCCTGCCGGTTGAGTGCCGGAATCAATGCCGTGTCGAAAACGGTGAGAAGTTTCTCCTTTTTCTCCTGAGTCCCGCAACTGTAAATCTGCCATCGGAGGAGCTTTTGCTTTTCGGAACCCTCCGCTGCCGAAATCTCTGAAGTCATTGTCGCAAGAGTCATGCCGGTTGCACATGTCGTTGCCAAAAAATCACGTCGTTTCATCCTGTTTCTCCTGTGAGAGTTGAAAAATTTGTAGCGGTAAATCTTCATCATAAAGAACGGCCGCGGAAATGTCAACAGCCGAGCCGTTCCGCATGGTCACGGATTGCTCTTGCAGCGGCGGCGGGAATCCCTTATAATGATGCAAAATCACGCAACGGTGCGAGAAAGGATTCCAATGCCGGGAACAGAACTTTTTTTGGAGTTAATGGAACGCAAGGCCGATATTGTGGACCAACTGTGTCAGTTTGCCGAAAAGCAGCTCGAAATTGTCAGAGCGTCCGACATCACTTTATTATTGTCGTTTCTGTCGCGGAAACAGCATTTGATTTACGAAATGGAATTCGTTGAAAAGGAGTTGACCCCGTTTCGGGAAGAAAAACCGGAAGACCGTCTCTGGGCGTCGCCGGAAGCGAAGGAACGGTGTCAGGAAAGGATTGATTTTTGCCGTGAGAAATTGGCATTAATCATGGATTTGGAACATCAGGCGGAAAAAGAACTTACCGCAAAAAAGGAAAATGTTCGGGGACAAATCAAACACCTGGATCAGGGGGTGACGGTCCACCGTGCGTATCACAAAACAAAGTCTGCGGACAGCGGCAGACTCCTTTACGGGCTTGACCTTTCCTCGGGATAACGGCACTTGCCGGAACATTCACTGCGCGATGACAAACATGATGACCGGCAAGAAAATTCATCTTTACTGGTTTTCCGGGTCGGGAAACACACTTCGGGTTGCGCGGACACTCACCGAGGAACTCCGTTTGCAAGGGGTTGAAGTCCAATTGCGTCCCATTGAAAATTTTGAGCCGAAATTCTTCGATTCCAATGCCGTATTGGGACTCGCGTTTCCGACGCATTTTTTCACATTGCCGATCATTGTACGTGATTTCGTGACAAAGCTTCCCAATGTCCACGGAACACCGGCTTTTATGCTGACAACGGCCGGAATGGTTTCCGGCGGCGTACACGGACCGCTTAAAAGATTACTGTCGCGAAAAGGTTTTCATTGCGTCGGAACGAGGCAATTGATGATGCCGGACAGTTATTTTGCCTTTATTCACGGCCGGATTGCCGAGCGGATGATTGTCCGGGCGGAAAGAAATGTGCGAAAATTTGCCGACCGGCTCCTCTCCGGTCAAACCGATTGGCGGCGTGTTCCGGTTCTTTCCGACCTCATTGCAGCGGTCGGAAGCTGGTGTTTTGCCCGGCGGAACCTTTTCAAAACAAGACGCTATCCGGTCGTTTATGCAAAAGAGAAAAAATGCGTTAAATGCAACATATGCCGCAAGTTCTGTCCTGTTGACGCACTTACCGATTCCGGCGGCAAACCGCCTCAACCGACACTTCAGTGTACGCTTTGTCTGCGGTGTGTCGCGGTTTGCCCGAATAATGCGATGCGTCTTTGTTTCATGGGACTGCCGCCTTACCGGGCCTTGACCTCAGGAAAGCTGACGTCTGTCATCCGCCAAACTCTCCGGGAATCCGATGTTTTCCGTGAGACCGAATAGGTCATCATCGCGGTGATAAATCATCGCAGATCACTTTCCCTCTTTGGTCAACGGCAAATTAATACTGTTCCTTCCTTTGACAACAGACACGCGGAGTGGCGATTTTTCCGCCTTTAAGTACACTTGCGGCAAAAGTTGCGTTTGAACCGCCGATTCAGACGGTTCCTCCCCGGGATACTGCGGCGGCGTTTTCACCATTTTGATGGAAACTTTGGAAACCGTAACCCGATAATCTCCGGCAACCGCCCCTTTCTGAGGACCGCCGCCCACTGATGTCAAGGTATATTTTCCTGACGCATCCGAATATCCGGTGGCAGCCGTCCCGTTTTCCTTATCGGCAGGTGTAAAAGTAATCAAGGCTTGCTCCACCGGTGCGCCATCAAGAGTCACAATTCCTTCGACGTATTGCGTGGGAAGTGACGAACCGCCTTTTCCACACCCCGCCGTATCGACAAGCAAAGTGAGCGTAACAATCATTGGAAACAACATCCATAATTTCATAACGAAAACTCCATATCAGGGTTAAAATCAATACAATACATGACGAGGAAGCGGCAACAAACCGCTTACAAACCGGTGGATTCTTTTCCATTGCGGCTTCCGAGACCGCCCCAGATGCCGTAATAGGTTTTGGCCCGTATCGTGACACTCGGCGGATTCCCGGCGTTTCCGCCTTCATTGATGTTGGAAAGCGGTGTCGTATTCAAATCCCCGCAGTGAACGGTGTCCGAAACAAAAGTGACGGAACCGTCACACATGGCGGCATTGACGCCGCCGGTATGGTTACTGCTTGCGGACGCGATCAGACCGCTGTTTTCCACATTGGCCCCGGTTGTACAGGAAGGACTGTTCGGAGGCAAAACCGTGAAAAACTGACTGTAC
>JAISQK010000257.1 GCA_031274255.1 Planctomycetaceae bacterium
ACCCTCTTAACGGGAAGAATATATTCTTTACTGGACAGCAATACCGGAGAGCGGCTGATACACTTTACTCCACATCATCCAACACAGTCCTCACACGGCTTTTTAAGGACATTCCGCAAAAAGCGGCCTGTTTCATTGTCCGGCAACGCGGCAATCTCTTCCGGGGTGCCGACCGCAAGGATATAACCGCCGCGTTCGCCCCCTTCCGGCCCGAGGTCAATGATCCAGTCGGCCACTTTCGCGACATCAAGGTTATGTTCAATCACAATCACCGTGTTGCCGAGATTCACCAGTTCCGAAAGTACGTCGAGCAGACGGCTGACATCGTGTGCGTGCAGCCCGGAGGTCGGCTCATCAAGAACGTAAAGCGTGTTACCGGTTTCGGTTTTCGCCAGTTCTCCCGCCAGTTTGATCCGCTGAGCTTCGCCACCGGAAAGCGTTGTGGAAGCCTGACCCAGCGGGAGGTAACCGAGTCCGACACGTTCCAGACTTTCAAGAACACGTAAAATCACAGGAAAATTTTCGAAAAACAAAACCGCTTCACTCACCGGCATGTCCAGTACCTCCGCAATGGACTTCTCTTTGTACTTTATTCCAAGTGTCTGTTTGTTGAAACGTTTCCCTTCACAAACCGGACAAACCGCGTATAAATCAGGGAGAAAGTGCATTTCAATTTTGCGGATTCCCTGTCCCAGACATGTTTCGCAGCGTCCGCCGGCAACATTAAAACTGAACCGGCTTGATTTGTAACCGCGGGCTTTCGCATCTTTCGTGGCGGCGAAAATCTTGCGGATTTCGTCAAGGATTCCTGTATAAGTGGCCGGATTACTTCGAGGAGACCGCCCGATCGAAGACTGATCGACACAAATCAATTTGTCTATTTTGCATGCTCCGCGAAGAGTCTGATGCGGCCCCGGTTTGACGTTTCCGCCGTTCAGACGCCGGGAAAGTGCCGGAATCAATGTCTCGTTGAGGAGCGAACTTTTTCCGGAGCCGCTCACACCGGTCACACAGGTCAAAACACCAAGCGGAAACGAGACATTCACATTTTTAAGATTGTGCAGTGTACAGCCTTCAAGTACGATTGACCGGTTTTTCACCATTTTACGGCGTTTCGGCGGTACCGGAATGACAAGTTTACCGGTCAGATATTTCCCTGTCAGCGAGTCAGGATTTTGTTCGATTTGATGCGGCACTCCTTCCGCGGTGATTTTTCCCCCCAACGCACCGGCACCGGGACCGACATCAATCAGCCAGTCCGCTTCACGCATGATCGTTTCGTCATGTTCCACCACAAGTACGGAGTTTCCCCGTTTTTGCAAGCACCGCATGGCATCAATGAGCCGCTGGTTATCGCGGGAATGCAGACCGACGGAAGGTTCGTCCAGTACGTAACACACACCGACCAGTCCCGTCCCCAGACCCGCCGCAAGCCGTACCCGTTGAAGCTCACCGCCGCTAAGAGAATCGGCGGAACGGTCGAACGTCAGATAATCCAGACCGATCTGATGCAGAAACTCCAGCCGGGAAATCACCTGCTCCAGAATCGGCTGTGTGACCGATTGCTGCTCTTCGGAAAACTCCAGCGTCCGGAAAAATTCAAGCCCTTGCTCAATCGTCATCGCGCAGACTTCATGAATCCGGTGTTTGGCAATCGTGACGCTTCTCGCTTCCCGTCGTAACCGGGTTCCTTCGCATGTGCGGCAACGAATCTGATTGCGGAACGCTTCCAGACGCTCTGTTTCCGTTTTGCTGCGGCTTGTACGGTAAATTTCCTCCAGAACTTTCACGATCCCGGAAAAAGAGGCTTCGGTCTTGATACTGTTTTCCAATACAGCGGAATCTTTTTCGCAGGCTTCTGCATTTTCTCCATTCTCATTTTTTTCGACATTCCCCCAACAGAAAAGATTCCACTGTTCCGGTAACCAATCGGCAAGCGGAACATCGGAAAGATCACCGGCAATATCATAAAACCGTTCCAGATACCGCTCATAGAGTTTTGCCGAAATGACAGATGCACTCTTCCAAGGAAGAATCGCTCCGTTTTTGAGGGTAAGACTTCGATCCGGCATGACCAGTTCAGGGTCAAACGTTATCAAGCGTCCCATTCCCTGACATTCAGGACACGCTCCATACGGACTGTTGAAACTGAATGTCCGCGGCTCCAGTTCCAGATAGTTGATTTTACATTTGGGACACGCATATTTTGTGCTGTAAAGTATGTCTTGCCAAAAACTTCGGGTTGTACCGTCCTGATGGGTGGTTCGCTCCTTTTCGTAGGAAACAATCACAAGTCCTTCACCGAATTTTACGGCCAGTTTCAGTGACTCCGCAAGTCTGGCACGGATTCCGTCGCGGAGAACGATCCGGTCAATGATCGTTTCGATGTCGTGACGCTTGAGCGGGTCCATTTCCGGCGGTTCCTCCACATCGATCATGGCACCGTCAACCCTTGCCCGCACAAATCCGGCCTTGATAATTTTGCGGAAAACCTCGGCATGTTGCCCCCGTTGACCGCGGACCAGCGGTGCCAGCAAAATCAGACGGCAATTTTCCGGCAGCGAAAGGACTTCCTCAAGAATTTGCTCCACGGACTGCTGACGGATCGCCCGGCCGCAATTCCAGCAGTGCGCCAGTCCAACCCGTGAATAGAGTATCCGCAAATAATCGTAAATTTCCGTCATGGTGGCCACTGTACTCCGCGGATTGCCGGAGCCGCTCTTCTGGTCAATGGAAATCGTCGGTTGAAGTCCGCGGATATATTCCACATCAGGCCGTTCCAGAAGATGCAGAAATTCTCTCGCGTAAATGGAGAGACTTTCCATGTACTGCCGCCGTCCTTCGGCGTAAATCGTGTCGAAAGCGAGCGAACTTTTCCCGGAACCGCTCGGACCGGTCAACACCACCAACTTGTTGCGAGGAATATCCAACGTCACTTCTTTGAGATTGTGGACTCTGGCACGCTCAACATGAATCGAATGCTGAGACATTATTCCAAGTGTCCTTTTTCACTGTCCAAAATAACGGAATCATTGATCGGTACCGGCACACCTTTTCCCCATAATTCCTCAAGGGCGTAAAATTCTCTGGTTTCCGGCTCGAAAAGATGAATCACGATGTCGCCGTAATCAAGAACGATCCATTTGCTTTCCTGAAAACCGGCAATGCTGAGCCGTTTGTCTCCGAGTTGATTTTCAAGAACATGATCAATTTCCTCACTCACGCCGTGCAATTGACGCCGACTCGTTCCTGACACAATGACAAAATAGTCAAATTGTGACGTCAACGCCCGTAAATCCAATATGACGACATCATTGGCGCGATAGTCAAGGGCTGTTTTGGCCGCCGCAATTGCCCGATCCCGTGAAGTGACCCCTTGAAAATTCCGACCGTCAGATTCAGATAATGGCACGTTCCGCAACTCCCCAAGTGAGTGTATTGTCAATGAAGGAAAACAATCTTTTATTCTATAACAATTCCGTCCGATGTCAACTCTTGGTGAAATTTCCGCACAACGATGCCTTTTCCGCCTCCCTTGTTATTTGCGGAATCATTTGTCA
>JAISQK010000267.1 GCA_031274255.1 Planctomycetaceae bacterium
TGAAAAAACTGTTAGAAAATGTTAAAATGGGGGGGGGGGGGCTGTCTGTACTGTTCTAAAGCGGCTTTCACCCTGGTGGAACTTCTTGTGGTGATTGCAATCATCGGGATTTTGATTGCTCTTCTTTTACCCGCGGTTCAAGCGGCCCGCGAAGCCGCAAGGCGGATGCAGTGTTCCAACAATCTCAAACAAGTCGGTCTGGCGGTTCACAATTTTCACGATTCACGGAAGTCGCTGCCGCCACTTACCGTCTGGATTCACAAGCCGGGGATTCACGTCTTTCTTATGCCGTATGCGGAGCAGATGTCCCTCTACGATTTCATCGTGGATCGCAACGGCGCCGCCAACAGCCGGAATATCTTTACCACAGCAGGAACAGTCGGCAGCGGAAGCAGGAATACTCCTCCCGCGAATGGAAACCAGCACTATCCTTATTTTCCCGATGGTGCCGACGGAATCATCAACCTGACTTCCCAGGAACGGAGCGGCTTCAATATCGGATGGGTACGTTGTCCTTCCGCCGGCATTGAGGCAACAACGAACTACGCTGCGACAACAACCTACATCGTGCCGCTGGTGTTTACCGGCTCTAACGACTGGACAAACTCCTTTCGGATGACAACGGACAATACTACGGCAAATCACTCTTACGGACCGTTTCGCGCCGCAAAGGTGACAGGCGACAGCAATTTGTCCGACCATAACAAAATCAGAAACTGGGAACCGCGCGGAGAAACCATGGCGTCGTGGCTGGACGGAACATCAAACCAGATCATCTTTGCGGAAAAACATGTCCCGCAGTGGGCACGTAAAACCGCCAGCAATCAGGCGTATTCCTGGAACGGCAGTTATCTGATGAGCTGGACCGATTACCGTGCCGGAGGATATGCCCGGCTGGTGACCAATCAGACCGACCTGATTGCGAAATCTCCCAGTGATATTGCCGTCAACACGCAGCTTCCGGTCAACACTTCCGCACAGTATTTCTACGGAAGTTATCATGCCGGTACGCTCAATGTGCTGCTTGGAGACGGCAGTGTGCAGGGTGTTTCCAAAACAGTCGATACGCAAAACTTTTACAACAGTTGCCATATCTCCGACGGAAATGTTTCAAAACTGCTGTAGTGGCAGTGGTTGGTTTCGTCATCACTCATTAAAATACAGAAAGAAGGGATAAAATGAAAATCATTCCTCAGCAAAAAAGAAGAAAGAAAGAAAAAGACGCTTTTACTCTCGTGGAACTTCTGGTGGTCATTGCCATCATCGGAATTTTGATTGCGCTGCTGCTTCCGGCGGTTCAGGCGGCACGCGAGGCCGCGAGACGGATGCAGTGTTCCAACAACCTCAAACAGTTCGGACTCGCCATGCACAACTACATGGACGCCCATCAGCAGAAACTTCCTTGCGGCAACACGAATCCGGTAGGGACCTTCAGAGGAATCGGTGCCGGTCAACAGCGTCACACGTGGCTTCCGCGGGTCTGGCCGTATATCGAACAACAAGCGTTGTACAGCCAGTACCATTTCAATATCGGCTTTTTCGCGTCGCCTAATACCGCAACCGATCGAACAACCGTGACACCGACAAGCAGTAAGGTGTCCTGTTACTCTTGTCCTTCCGACCGTCCGGAAGCGATGTGGACGGCGGATGCTTATTATTATTGCCGCGGCAATTACGTGGTTAACATGGGAAACGACTGGTTCTGGCACGGCGGCAGTGACTCGAATGCCCCTTATCCTTATAAACGGAACACAGCGACCAATCCCTGGACCGGGGCTCCTTTCTATTTGAATATCAATACCGATGCTTCCGAAATCACCGATGGGTTGTCCAACACGATGTTTCTTTCGGAAGTTTTATGTGCGGAAGACGACCACTTCGATTTCCGCGGCAGTCTCTTTAATGATGAAGGTCCCGGAGCCTCGTTCATGACGGTCACCGGTCCCAATTCCCGGACACCGGACATGTGCATTTGCAAGGGAAAAAACAGCGATGCCACCGGCAGTAACTCCGAGATTGCCATTGCGTCCCTGCAAACGAAAATGCCGTGTACCAATCTGGTCGGTGCGGCAACCGGTGACGAACGATGGCAGGCGGCCCGCAGCAAACATACCGGCGGAGTCAATGTTGCGATGGGGGACGGTGCGGTGAACTTTGTGTCGGAAACCCTTGCCATTGACAACTGGCGTGCCGCCGGTTCCGCTTCCGGCGGTGAATCCAAAGGTCTGCAATAAGGTTTTTCTCGAGCCGGCTGAAATTTCCCGGCCATGAGCCGGTTTTGTACAATTTTATTTTATGGAACGGTCTATAGGAAAAGGAAGGAGAAGAAAAGAATGGAAAGAATCATGAAAAGAAGGGCGTTGCTTGGTGTGTTTGTTCTGTTTGCTGCGGTCATTCTGAGCGGTTGTGCGGAAAAGCGGAAAGAAGTCACCATTACCGGAACGGTTTCTGTCGCGGGAAAGCCGGTGGACGGGGGAATGATTCAATTTATTCCCGTGAGTCAGGATTCCTTTGAGGGGGGCGGAATCATCGACAAGGGAAAATTCACTGCGACGGTTCCTTACGGGGAATTGTCTGTGCGGTTCCGCGGAAACGAGTATCTGCAAAAAGACGCGAACGGAAATCCGCTTGGCGGTAAGGACGAAACGGGACCGGACGGAATGCGTACCTACACTCCGCCGCCGTCCCGACAAATGATTCCTGACCGTTATTGGTTCAACAGCGAAGTGAAAGTGACCGTCCAGACCGGCAAAGAGCCTTTCGACTTCAATCTGGAGGCCAAATAGCACTGGCCGAAGCCCCGGCGGGCAACGCACGGGCGTTGCATCCCGGATGGGACTGCCGTCCAACCCGCTCCCGATGGTCGCTGGGAAGCGTGCCGCTTCACCGCATATCGCAAGCGGTTGGAAAAGATTGTCCGTCGAAAGCGAACCGAACGGAGTGAGCGTGAGCAAGTGCGGTGCAGCAGCATGCTGCCGCCCGCTCCGAAATGTGCTTTTTTGGCCTTTTGACGGGGAGACGGAATCGTTACGTTCTTGTTTTACAAAGCTTCGGCTTTGGCACTGCTGTGCATGGCCGGAGTGTAAGTTTCCGCAAGCAAATTTTCGTCTATCGTGAAACGCTTGCCGGTGATTCGCCTGACAAGGGCGATCAGCGTCACGGCATCAATACCGTATTCCTTCATCAGATAACGGCGGCTGGCACCATGCACAAACGTGTCCTGAAGTCCGAGCCGGTAGAGCGGTTTGCCGCAGCCCGACTCCGCCATTTTTTCGGCAAGAATCGAGCCGAGTCCGCCGATGACACTGTGATTTTCAAGAGTGACGGCTCCATACCTGCTGGCGGCAATTTCGTCGATGATTTCAGGATGCTCGAACGGCTTGAGCGTCGAAATGTGGTAATGGGCGATTTTGATTTTCCGGTCGCGCAGTGCCGCAACGGCACGCATTCCTTCTTCCGTGCAAATTCCGCCGGTCAGCAGCACAAAGTCGCGTCCTTTTGAGAGTTTGCGGTATTTTCCCGGCAGCATCGGTTCGTCCGGCGCAAACAGCCGAGGCACCTCACCCCGCAGTTGACGTACATAAACCGGTCCCGGTGTCCGGTAGGCCGCATCAAGAACGGATTCCACATCGGTTGCGTCGCCCGCTTCGAGAATCGTCATGTTCGGGAGCGAACGCATCACCGAAATGTCTTCTATCGCCTGATGCGTGGCACCGCCCGGCGTCAACACTCCCGGCAGAAATCCGAACATCTTGACCGGCAAATTCGGGTATGCCACCGACATGGCGATCTGATCATAGGCACGGCGGTAAATGAAGACGGCAAACGTATGCACAAGCGGAACGAGTCCCTGACGTGCCATGCCGCCTGCGAACGAAAGCATGTTTTGTTCGGCGATTCCCATCGACAAAAAGCGGTCGGGATACGTGTCGCGGAACCGGTCCGCTTCGCACGAACCCGTCAGGTCCGCCGAGAGCAGGTAAACATCCGGCTTGTCTTTCGCCCACTTGACGAGATTTTCCGCGTGGATCTTTGTGAGGATTTCCATAGGAGGTGTCAAACGTATTTTTTGTAAAATTTCCGGTATTCCGCTTTTTCTTTCGGGTCGAGAAACCGCACATAATGAAATTTCGGATACCGTTTTTTCAAAATGTCCATGCCGCGGCAAGGGTCGGTGTCGCACAACACAAAGGTCGGCGATTCCTGTTTTTTCGACCGGAACGCCGTTCCCCGTCGCGCGAGTTTGTCCATGTCGTGACCGTCGATACGGTGAACATCGGCTCCAAACGCTTTCAGCCGCTTGTCGAACGGCTCCAGATTCATCACGGCGGTCATTTTGCCGTCGCACTGATACCCGTTGACATCGACATAGATGAGCATGTTGCCGAGTTTATGGTAACTCATCGCCTGGACCGCCTCCCAGAACTGACCGGACTGGCATTCCCCGTCCGACATGAACATCACGACACGGCCGGTTTCTCCCTTGACTTTTCGGGCGAACGCCATTCCCGCCGCCTGACTGATTCCCTGACCGAGCGAACCGGTCGTCACCTCCATGCCGGGCGAGTGTTCCGCACCGATCATTTCGACGGTACTGCCGTCACGGTCATAGTCGTCCATCCCTTTTTCGTCCATTCGCCCCGCTTCGATCAATGCGGCGTAAAGCACAAGAGCGTACTGTGCCGGGGAAAGGATGAAATTGTCACAATCGGGATGTCCCGCTCCGTTGTACGCCGCACCGGTCACGGCAGGAAGTCCCGGCTTGGGCGTGCCGGGAAATTTCCCAGGCAAAACCGGCGAATCCAGCGGACTCAACTTCAGAATCCGCCCGTAAAGCACGGCGAAAATCTCTGCGGACGAACACGCCTGACTCAAATAACCGCCGTTTCGTGCAATCGTGTGAGCGAGAACACGCCGACGGATTCCGGCGGCCATCCGAACGGCACGGGGTTTCCAGGATTCGGCACTCATAAGTCACTTTCCTGACAATCATTCACTCTTCTGCTTGGATTTTACGAAAATCCCGCCAACCTGAACCATTATACTTGGGCATGAAAAACCGGCAATGGCAGGGAGTCCCGTCATCATTGACGGGGACGCGGAATTTCCCGCAAATGCGGAATTTTCGCGGCTCACTTGACATGCCGCCCTCTTTACCGGATAATGTCAAATGTCATGTTTCATTTTTTTGTGCGGAAAAACATCAAAGAAAGGCTGTTTCATGCAAAAAATTTTCTCCTTTCTCTTCCTGATTGGTACGCTGGTCATCGGTTCGTCTTTTGCTGCGGCGGAAAATTCCGATCAAAAAACGATTCCTCTGTTCAACGGTCAAAATCTTGACGGCTGGTACAAGTTTCTTCAGAAGCAGGGAAAAGATAACGATCCCGACAAGGTTTTTACGGTTGAAAACGGAGTGATTCATGTTTCAGGAACGGAATTCGGCTGCATTACGACAAATGAGGAATACGAAAACTATACCTTGGAGGTCGAGTATCGGGTCGGCCAATCGTCGTACGGCTCGCGGAAAGACAAGCCGTTTGACAGCGGCATCCTTCTGCACTCACGCGGTCAAAATGGTGCCTACGGCGGTGTGTGGATGAATTCCATCGAGGTGCAGGTCATGGAAGGGGATACCGGTTCCTTTTATGTTGTCTGCAACAAACAAAACGACGATTTTCAGATCACCGTCCCAGCGAAAGACGGACATTATGACCCGGAAGGGGAAAAAACGCACGGTTACACACCGGGTTCCGCCATTCGCCGCAGTCCCGAAGCTCAGAAAGCCGAAAAACCTCGCGGAGAGTGGAACCTTGTCAGGATGATCGCCAAGGGAGACACGATAGAGGTTTATCTGAACGGTCTTTTGGTCAATCGTGCCGAAAATGTCAAGCCGCAACGGGGACGTATTCAGATCCAATCGGAAGGGGCCGAGTTTTTCTATAAACGCATTGATCTGACGCCGCTGTAAAAATCCGCTCTCAGCAGGAGACTATGAAGACCGACACAAACAAAACGGAAACGGAAGTGATTCTTTTTACTGACGGAGCGTGCAGCGGCAACCCCGGTCCCGGCGGCTGGGCGTTCATACTCCGGCATCCCAAAAGCGGTCAAGAGATTGTACGGAATGGCGGTGAACCGGACACCACCAATAACCGTATGGAACTTATGGCGGTGATTGCGGGACTCCGTACGCTCAAACGGCCCGTTTCCGTGGAACTTGTCAGCGACAGCACCTATGTTCTTCAGGGACTTTCCACATGGATGAAAGGCTGGAAGGCCAACGGCTGGAAACGCCGTGACGGCAAACAGTTCAAGGAAATCAAAAATGTCGATCTTTGGCAGGAACTCGACCGCCTTGTGACGGAACATGAAATCAGGTTCACACATGTTCGCGGACATCGCGGTCACGCGGAAAACGAGATGTGTGACAAACTCGCGGTCGAAGCGTGTCAACAGGTGCGTAAAGAAGCAAAACCCTGATCATCTTCCCTGTCAGTTCATGTTTCGAACTTTTTCACGAAAACCGCAACAGGAATTTTCCGCCGATTTGCCGATCTCCTTTACAAAGGCCGACCGTCCGGTAGAATAACGGCTATTCTTTAGCGCTCGTGGCTCAATTGGATAGAGCAGCGGACTTCTAATCCGCAGGTTACAGGTTCGAGTCCTGTCGGGCGTATTTTCGCCAGCGGATTTATCGTCCGCTGATGTTAAGGTGTCACGGAAAAATTTATTATAAATTCAGTGACCATTGACATTTAAGGAAATTCCTGTAAGTTTGCCGTCAAGGTAGATTTGCGGAATAATTGGGGAGTGTCCTGCCGTTGTGAAGCGGCGGGGGGCCAAAAAAATTCTGAAACGGGCGTCTGTGCCGGAAACAGGGGGATTGTATCCCCTCGTCTTGCTTGTATTCTTGCGAGTCAAAATTCCTCTTGTTTTTTCGGCGGGTTCGGGGTAGAATAAAGGAAAAGGAGCCAATATCATGCCGGCCAGATACATCAATCCGTACACCGATTTCGGATTCAAAAAGCTCTTCGGCGAAGAGGCGAACAAAGACCTTCTCATCGACTTCCTCAACTCGGTTTTGCCGCCGAAACATCAGATTCAGACACTGACGTTTCAGAACACCGAAAATCTTCCCGACTCGCCGGTCGACCGCCGGGCGGTATTCGACATTGCGTGCGAAAGTTCGACCGGTGAAAAGTTCATCGTCGAAATGCAGAAAGCGAAGCAGCATTATTTCCGCGACCGGGCGTTATTTTACGCGGCGTATCCAATCCTGCGTCAGGCACAAAAAGGGGACTGGAACTATCAGTTGAAAGCGGTTTATTTTGTCGGCATTCTCGATTTCGAGTACGACACAAGCGAGGAACGCCGCAAGTTTCTGCGTGAGGTGTCGCTGAAAGACCAGGACGGCGATGAGTTTTCCGATAAGCTGCACATCTTTTTTCTTCAGATGCCGTTCTTCACGAAATCGGAGTCGGAACTGACATCGCGCAAGGATAAGTGGAGCTATTTTCTGAAACACTTGGAGGACTTTGAGCAGATTCCGGCGATCTTGCGCGAGCCGGTTTTCGAGCGGGCATTTGCGACGGCGGAATATGTGAAACTCCCGTTACCGGAACAGGAAAAGTACGAACAGGAACTGAAGATTTACCGCGACAACTATTCGGTGCTGGACACCGCCCACATGGAAGGCTGGCTTGAAGGCGAAGCCGCCGGGCTGGAAAAAGGAAAAATCGAAGGAAAAATCGAGACAGCTCGAAATCTCAAGCGTTTTGGCGTGGACCGTGAGACGATCGCGAAGGCGACCGGTTTGCCGGTCGGGGAAATTGACCGGCTGGATTGAGCCGTAGCCGGTTTTTACAGACGAAATAAACATTGACCGCCGGAAAAGACCGGCAGCAGCGGAACAAAAATCCTCGTCAAAGATTGCCGGAACTCAAAGCGGCGTTCCATGCAACGGTGTCCGCAAATCCAAAAGAGGGATAAAGCAACAGACCTGTTCTTTCGAGATTGACGGATTCCGCTTTTCCCTTAAAATACCGTTTTGCCTGATTCCTCTTTTCACAATGATTTATCCCATGTTTTTCCGGGTGATTGATTATTTTGTCTGTCTGGTTGTGCGGCTGCTGATGTGTCTCGTACAATCTCTGTCGATGGAAACGGCTCTTTCCATCGGGAATGCCTTGGCTTGGACGGTGACCTATCTCATTCCGGTACGCCGCGGTACGCTCAAGGAAAATTTCGACATTGCGTTTCCCGGACTTTCCCCAAAAGACCGCCGCAAGCTGACGTTTCGAATGTGGCAGCATCTGATGACGATGGCGGTGGAGGTCGCGCATGCCTCGCGGAAAATTCATCCGACCAACTGGCGGCATTATATCCGGCTCATTCACGCGGAAAAAGTCGGTAAAATACTACATCTGGAACGCCCCGTCCTTATCGTGACCGGTCACTTCGGGAATTTTGAAGCCGGCGGTTATTTTCTCGGCATTCTGGGCTATCCGACCTATTCCGTCGCCCGTCAACTCGACAACATTTACCTTGAGGAATATGTTAAAAATTTCCGCGAATCCTCCGGTCAGTATCTCGTCCCGAAAAACGACGGCTATGATCAAATCCTCGAAGTTCTCGACCGTAAAGACACCATGGCGTTTCTGGCCGATCAGTCCGCCGGTCCGAAAGGATGCTGGGTCGATTTTTTCGGTCATCCGGCATCCACGTACAAAGCAATGGCACTGCTGAGTCTTCAGTATGACGCTCCGATTGTCGTCTGCCACTCCACGCGGCGCGATGCCCCGTTACAGTTTGATGTGGAGATCGCCGGTATTCTTGATCCGCGAAATCTCCCGGAAAACATCCGCAGCGTCAAAGGAATCACGCAATGGTTCACCTCGCTTCTGGAAGAGGGGATCCGTAAAAAGCCGGAACAGTATTGGTGGATTCACCGCCGCTGGAAAACCTACGGCAAAGCGTTCCCCAAAAAGAACGCTTTGTGAGAAATCACCTTGCCGATGACATGGTGCCGCGGAAGAAACGGGATCTCCCAGACGCGGCTGTCTTCGGAAAAACGGCTGTTGTCGCCAAGAACATAATAACAACCGGCAGGCACGGTGACGGCTGCCGGAGGATTGACCGCCGTGTCGGTGTCGGGGAGACCGGTGTAATAGAGGTCGCGGTAGACCGTCAGGTTACGTATCTTTTCCCCGTGAATCCTGAACGGACTCCGGCCGGACCAAGGCGGAAAAATCGGCTCATTGACGAGGACTTTTCCGTCCACCGCGAGAAGCAATGTGTCATCAAATGTTGAAAGAATCAATTTCCTGTGTGATGTTGCCGCAGCGGGGAATGTGAACGGACCGTTGTCAAACACATGGAGCTTCACCGCACCGGTGCAGTCAAAATCCACCATCAGATTGTCGACCGGACGGGTGTTTTCCGCGAGAGACGGCATCCACTGGTTGTCCGAACGCTCGTTGGTGACGCCGGACCGCAGCGGAATTTCCGCAGCATCCTTCCGAAACAGATTTTTCGTATGCGCAACGGGACGTTCCGGCACAAAAACAAGCCAGCCGTCCTGCGATTCCCAGTGTCCGTATTCCAGCGGAATCCGTGTTTGCAACTGCACGGCAAGCGGTTTCGGACAAAGTTTGCCGTTGATCCGCAGATGTCCGTTTTCCAGCGAAACGGTTTCGCCGGGAAGTCCGACGATACGCTTGACCGCCTTTTGAGCGGGATCCGCCGGATGCCGGAAAAGGACAAGATCGAAACGTTTCAGCCGTGACGTCTTCAACGCGAAAATCCGTTCCCCGCCTGTTCCGACCGCACGGGAGGCCGGCACCTCCGCCAAACCGCAACGCGGACAGACCGCAAATTCCGGCATTTCCGCAGCATCCGGCACTTCATTGACACGGAACCGGAACCGGCATTCCGGACATGTCAGACAAACCTGCGGCCCGCAAAGAACCGGCGACATCGAAGCGCTTCCCACGCGGTACGGCGGAAAAATTCCTTCCGCCACAAACCCCTGAATCAACAGAGCCAGAAAACCGCAGAAAACACCGATCCGAAAATAATGCGTCAACAAACGGCCTCCTTTGCGGACAATCTTCCTCCATTTCACGCGGACCCCCGCCGTCACATCGTGACCATACCGACGGAATCAATTTTCGTGTCACGGGTCACTTCATTATAACTGAGAACCACCAGCTGCGGAAGATTCGATACCGTCATTTGTTTCAGTGCCGCCCGAATCTGCGGGTTGACCAAAACCACTCCCGGCATATTCCTCTGATAAAGTTTTTCCGTTTCCTGATGGATTTTTTCACAAAGTTTTTCCACGGCCTGCGGGGAAAACCGGATGAACATCCCATGCTCACTCTGTTCAAAACCGGCACGGACCTGATCCTCCAATGCCGGATCCAGCATGACCACATGGAGTGTGTCTTCACTGTCGCGGTACTTTGTGCACAAGGTTCGAGCCAGTCTCGCCCGTACAAATTCCGTCAGCAGAATCGGATCACCGGTTCTTGTCCCGTAATCTCCGAGCGTTTCAAGAATCGTATTGAGCTGCCGGATCGGAACCTGTTCCCGCAGGAGAAGCTGCAAAATCTGCTGAACCTGGGCAAGTTTCATCACCCCGGGAATCAACTCATCAACCACCGCCGGAGAGGCCTGTTTGAGTTCGTCGAGAAGATGCTGCGTTGCGTCACGGGTCAGAAGTTCGTCCGCATGTTTCGTCACAACTTCCATCAGGTGTGTTGCGATGACCGCTCCGGGTTCGACCACCGTATAACCGTATAATTCCGCCTGATCCTTGGCCGCTTCCTCAATCCAGAGTGCCGGTGTTCCAAAAGCCGGGTCGAGCGTTTCAATTCCGCGAACCGTTCCCGACACGGCACCGGAATCCATCGCCATGTACATCTCCGGGTAAACCATTCCCAACGCAACGGTCATTCCGGCAATTTTGATCCGGTACTGCTGCTGGTCAAGCTGAAAACTGTCCCGGATTCTCACTCGGGGCAGAATGATTCCGATGTCCGCCGCGACATTCTGCCGAATCCGGTGAACACGGTCCAGAAGATCACCGCCGCGTCCCGGATCGGCCAAGGCAATCAGTCCGACGCCTATTTCCAGCTCCATGGGGTCGACAACCAGATAATCCTCGACACGGTCGTCTTTTTTCTCGCCGGCGGCATGTTCTTCCTGTTGCGTTTTCTTTTGCTCCTCCTGGAGTTGCGTCCATTTGGATTTTTTTGTGAAAATGTACGCCAATCCAAAACAGGTACTGCCGATTGACAAAAGAGGTATTTTAGGTAAAGATGTAGGAATCAGTGCGAAAAGAAAAATGCCTGCAAAAAACATCACAATCGGTTTGGAAAAAAGCTGCGACAAAAAGACCTGCGGAAGATTCGAGCTTTGGCTGCTTCGCGTGACGAGTAAGCCGGTCGCCAACGAAATCAAAAACGCCGGAATCTGACTGACAAGACCGTCGCCGATGGTTAATTTGGTGAAAGTCGTGAAGGAAGTGGAGAGCGTCATGCCGTAACTGAACATTCCGATGAGAAATCCGGCGACGACATTGATTAACGTAATGACAATTCCGGCAATGGCGTCTCCGCGAACAAACTTGCATGCACCGTCCATCGCTCCGAAAAAGTCCGACTGGGCCGTGATTTCCTGCCGCCGCTTCTGAGCTTCATGCTCGTCAATGATTCCGGCGTTTAAATCCGCGTCAATCGCCATTTGCCGGCCGGGCATGGCGTCGAGAGTGAATCTCGCGGCCACTTCACTGACCCGCGTGGCTCCTTTCGTGATGACAATGAACTGAATCACCACAATGATACCAAAAATAATAATCCCGACAGCAATCTGGTCCCCCGCGACGAACTCCGCAAACGTCATGATGACTCCGCCGGCGGCGTTGGTTCCTTCCGATTCGGCCTTCGTCAGGATGAGTTTGGTGGTCGCGACATTCAGGACAAGGCGGAAAAGTGTCGTTGCGAGAAGAATCGTAGGGAAAATACTGAGTTCGAGCGGTTTACTGATGAAAATCGTGCCGAGAAGAATAATCACGGAAATGGCGATGTTTGCAGAAAGCATCATGTCCATCACACTGTGGGGGAGCGGGACCAAAATCACGAAAACGCTCGCAATAATGACAATCGGGAAGAGTAATTCGAAAATTCTTCCCTTGAGGATATCCGTTTTAAGATTAGAAAATAGCGAGTTCATGCAATTTAGATAAGCGTTTTGCCTCTGTTTCTTCCACACCGTGGAAATATTAGCAAAAAGTTGTTAAAAAAACAAGACAAATTTCTTATCCGAAAATTGACAATTTTTTCTGACTAAATATAATAATAACACCATTTTGTAGATTGAGTGAAACATCCTTGCCAAAATTACCGTCGTATCGGATAGAAAGGTTGATAGGGATTCCAAAGGGTTCCGGCGTTTACTGTGATTGCCGGTCACATTTTTAGTGTCCCGGGCATCGGCGGTATTTTGAATCCTTTCCTCCGGTAATGCACGATCCTCCGAGCGAAAATTTCGGCCGGAGATGTGATTTCCGGTTGATGTTGTTTCCTGTGTAAGTATGGAATGATATGTTCGCGCGGATGTGTGAAATGTCCGGTGAAGTTTTCCTCCAGGCATGAAAAGTACGGTAGCGATGTCATGGAATTTTCCATGAAGGCAGGACATAGCAACCTGGAGGCGGCTTTCACGAGGACATAAAAAAACGCGGTCAAAACCGGTAATTGTGTCCCCTGATGTTACAAATTTTCGTAAGACATTCCGGCGGGCGGACGATAACCTACGGTAGTTTCGGGTGAGTGCCGGGAAGGAATTTCCTGAAGACATAAACTTTTTTCTGTCGTTCAAGACGAGGGATTTCCGGCCCGCCGAAAAAAAACCTTTTACGTAACACAAGCGCAGGACAAAGATTAACGCGGAAAGACTTCAAAAAGTCAGACCGGAATACGGGTATCTATTACAGGATTCCGTATTTTTGAGGCGCTTCCCCTGGTTTTTCCTATACAATTGGATTGTTTAACATCAACTCACATTTAATCTCAGAACGGGTGAACAAATGGACAGTTTTTTTACTCAAACAGACGATCAAAGCGTCGGGACGCAAATACCTCAGATGCAGAGACATCTCAGTCATCATGCCAGTTCCGAGTTGCTTAAGCATCAATCCGGTGGATTTCAACAAGTGAATACGTTTCAAGCAGAAAGCAATTCCATTCTCGAAGACTTTAATACGGTTCTCTTAGTCTGCGAAGAAAACAGCGTGAAAACCGTGCTAAAACAGTTCCTCGAAAAAGAAAACTTCAAAGTCGTGGAAGCAACATTCGACGTCTTTCAAAATTTTGCGGGAAACGAAACGTTTGCCGCCGTACTGATTGATCTCGGCATGAACAGCATTTCTCCGGAAATGCTTATCATGCTGCTCAACCGGTATCTTCCCGAAGTCCCCTGCATCCTGATGGATGAGGCCGGCCGCATTCAGGAACATAAAAATTTCTGTTCCAATCAGGTTTTTTCCTACATGACCAAACCGTGCAGCAGGTCCGACCTCCTTCACAATCTCCGGATGGCCATTCAAAATTCTCTGCTGCGGCATGAGAACAAGCTGCTGCGGCAGTCGATCGGTTTTCCGGCGGAAATGTTCGGATTTTTCGGGCTTTCGGCGCAGTACGAAATGATTTGCAAGAAGATTCTCACCTACACAAGACTCGACGGTCCCATTTTGCTCATGGGCGAAAACGGCGTCGGCAAGGGGATGTTCCTGCAGCACATTCATTTGGGCGGACCGCGCGCCAAACATCCCCTGATCATCGTACCGTGTGATTTTCATCCGATCAACGGTCTGGAGTCGCTTCTTTTCGGACACGTCAGGAATACCATTCCCGAACAGCCGCAGGAACGAATGGGGGTTCTGGAAATCGCCAATCAGGGAACGGTTTATCTCAACAAAATCAACGAACTTCCCATGCAGCTTCAGGAACGGATTTGTCAGTTTTTGAAAGACAGTCTCGTCCGCAAAACGGGAAGCACGGTTTCAAAACTTGTCAATACGCGAATCGTGGCCAGCACCACGATCGACCTTGCTTCGGCATGTCTGCACGGACATTTTCACGAAGACCTGTATTACCGGCTCAATTCGATGATCATTCACATTCCGCCGCTTCGTGAAAACATGGAAGACATTACGGCCTATGCAAAATCCTTCATTGCGAAATACGCCCAGAATAACCGGACGAGTCTCCCTGTCCTTTCCCACGCGGCCCTGTGCAAGCTGCAAAAATATTCGTGGCCCGGCAACATGAGGGAACTGCGGAATGTGATTTACCGTGCCTGTGTCAAAACGAAAGACAGCATCATTACGGAAGAGGACATCGTTTTTGACACCGTAACGCATGACCCGAAAAATCACGAAAATTTCCTCGGACTTGCCGGCATGACCATGGCGGAAATCGAACGCCGCGCCATTATTGAAACGATTCAGTCCTGCAACGGCAACCGTGCCGAGTCCGCCAGGATTTTGGGAGTCAGCGAAAAAACGATTTACAACAAGTTCAAACAGTTCAAACTGAAAGGCACACTTTAGGAGATGTCCGTCTCTTTGCCGATTTTGAAGCCGGTCCTATTTCAGGATCGCTTTCAAGTCGGCCTCGGGAGTGGTGATCGGCTTGATGTTGAATTTCAAAGCAAGAATCTCCAGGACATCTTTCGTAATGAACGCGGGCAAACTCGGACCAATACGGATTCCCTGAATCCCCAAATTCAACAGCGTGAGCAGAATCGCGACCGCTTTTTGTTCGTACCAGCTCAAAATCAGCGACAGCGGCAGGTCATTGACGGAACATTGAAACGCTTCCGCCAGAGCAAGGACGACTTGAACCGCGGAAATGGCGTCGTTACACTGTCCCATGTCAAGGAGCCGCGGAATCCCGTCAATGTCGCCGAAATCCCGTTGATTGAACCGATATTTTCCGCAGGCGAGCGTCAAAATCACGCAGTCGTCCGGCACCTGATCCGCAAAATCGGTGTAATAATTGCGTCCCGGCCCGGCACCGTCACAGCCGCCGATCAGGAAAAAATGCCGGATGGCTCCGCTTTGGACCGCCTCAATCACTTGGCCGGCCACTTTCAAAACCGCATCCGCGGCAAACCCGATGGTGATCCTTTGTTCCGGCGAATCCTGACCGAATCCCGGCAGCATCCGTGCCGCGTCGAGGACAGGCGAAAAATCCTTCGTGCCGTCCGGCTGAGCGGAAATGTGTTCCACACCGGGCCAACGGACGAGTCCCGTGGTGAAAATCGATTTTTTGTACGAATCTTGCGGCTCCTGAATGCAGTTGGTCGTCATGAGAATCGCACCTGGAAATTCGGCAAACTCTTTTGTCTGATCCTGCCAGGCTCCTCCGAAGTTCCCGATCAGGTGCGGAAATGTTTTGAATTTCGGATAGGCCAATGCCGGAAGCATCTCGCTATGAGTGTAAACATGGATTCCTCTGCCCCGGGTTTGCTCCAGAATCTCATACAGGTCTTTCAGGTCATGACCGGAAACGAGAATGCACTTTCCCCGGACCGGTGTGACGCGAACACCGGTCGGCTCAGGAATTCCATAAGCGGACGTGTTGGCCTCGTCGAGAAGTTCCATTGCCGACTGATTGATTTTCCCGACATGCAACGCTTCATGCAGCAAGAGATCGGCATCGGCGGGTTCTTCGGCGAGAATGGCAAGGGACCGGGCGAACTCTTTGAAAATTTCGTCACTTTTCCTACCCAGGAGCAACGCATGATGGGCGTACGCCGCGGCTCCTTTCAATCCGTAAAGGACAAGCTCCTGAAGTCCGGTGACGGTCTTACCATATTTCCGCTGACGTTTTTCAATGGAATACCGTTCGGCGGCTTTGAGCATCTGCTCCATTGTGTCGCAGTTTTCCAAATCGGTGGACATCGCACAGGACGGCGGAAGACCGCTTTTCGTTTTTTCGGCTGTTTGAAGGAGACAGGTTCGGACTTGTTTGGCCTTGCAAATCCTTTCCGTGAGGTTTTCGGCGGAAAAATTGACATTGGTGACGCTGCTGAACAGACCTTCAAGGAGAAATTCGTCAACCGACTCGTCATGGACGCCGCTTTTCGCCAGATAATCGACCGGAATCGCCATTTCCAGAAGAAGGTGAACCAGCAAATCCTGAAGTTTTGCGGTTTTTTCGTCTTTTCCGCAAACACCGCGGAGGGTGCATCCTGAGCCTTTTGCGGACTGCTCACACTGATAGCAAAACATGGACATCGTTTTCTCCCGATTCAATGAATCATTTAAGTTTTTCTATTGCGAATGGAATCTTTACTCAAACGATACTTCATCGGATTTTTTTACGCAACAGGAATTTTGAAAATCTTTTGAGCGAAACCCGTAAAAGCGTAAGATTTGCCGTATCTCCATAAGTTTTTAAACTTATGGTATTTTTTCTCTCTATGTGTTTTTGTACGATTATCGGATTTTCGGCCTTTTTGCACGATTTTTTTTCGTAAACGCCAAAATCCTGAAAAACAAAGAGGCACGCCTCCTGCGGTTTCCAATTCATGTTATACTTACTGCAATTATTGTTGGATTAATGGAGTCTTTTAGCAGGTGGCAAGCCCATGGGTTTATATGACCGCGACTATTTTCACGAATCGACACAGGAACGGTGTTACCGTTTCCGGCGTCCCCGATCCCTCGTTCTGACGATCATTCTCGTGAATCTGATGATTTTCGTCCTCAACGATCTGTTCAGGATTCCGGTCAATGAATTTCTCATGCTCCGTGCCGACGCGTTTTTCCACCCGACCCGGTGGCCGACATTTCTGACTTACGGATTCGCTCACGCCAATTTCTCCCACATTTTCGGGAACATGCTTGTCCTGTTTTTCCTCGGAATGCCGGTGGAGCAGAAGTACGGTCAACGGGAATTTCTCCTGTTTTATCTTGCAACGATCCTTTTCGGCGGTGTGATTTGGGAACTTGCACAATTAAGAGAAATTTTTGGAGCTGCTGAAGAAGCGGGAATCTCGGCACTTTTAGGGGCGTCGGGCGGAATTTGCGGTGTCGTGATTCTGATGGCGCTCAATTTTCCGCGAGTTTCCGTTTTTCTTTATGGAATCATCGAGATGCCGATGTGGTGTCTCGGTATTATGTATGTCCTTCTTGATGTCGTCGGTGTTCTTGGTTTGCAGAAGGATGCCAATGTGGCATTCATGGTTCACCTGGCCGGGGCCGCGTTCGCACTTATTTACTTCCTGACAGGAATGAATTTCTCGTCGTTTTTCAACGGACTCTCTTCCTGGACAAACAAGAGGAACAGGCCGAACTATTCGGTTTACCGCGGTGACGACGCCTCTCTGTCGGAGAAGGAACAGGCGGAGATCGACCGTATTCTCCAAAAAATCACCGAGGAAGGAAAAGAAAGTCTGACTTGGCCGGAACGCCGCAAACTCAAAAAAGCGAGCCGCGATTATCAACACCGAAATCAAAGGAAAGATTAATTTCCACTAAGTTGATAATGTTTTGATAATATTATCGTCTCTCTCTTTTCTCTTCGGCTTTTTTTGTTCCCGCGAAATCATCCCAAAGGAATAACGGACACTCAAAACGTTCTGTCGGTGTCGGACGAGGAATTCATTTCATAACAAAAAAAGGGTTTTTGTCAATTTTCTGGAACCTTGAGGCCGCCACTTCATCTAACGGAAGTGTTTGTTAGTGTCTGAGTTTTTCCTTTTCGTGACGGTTTGATGTCTGATAAAGAATTGTGATCATTTATCTGTGTGTTTGTCGTTGTTATTTTGGAGAATTTGAGATAAATAACTTGACGTCGGCGGATCATCCAATCATGATGAATGATGTCGTTGAATCAGAACACGATTGATTATCCTTTTCAGCCACTGATTTTTAAAACAAGAATAATCCTGATTTTGTTTCCCATGAAGGTCTTATGGGGAGGAAATGTCTGTCATTTCTTTCCGTTTTTAGCCTTTTCGCGATAACCCCCCGGTTCATTTATTCCAACGAATTTACTTAAAAGAGGTTGTTTACCCATGTCACTCTCCGGAATCACCCAAAAATTGTCGGAAGTTTTCAGCGAAGTCTTTTCCTCCCGAAGAAAAACGAAGCAATCCGGTCCGATGAAATATCGCAAGCTGACACTTGATACCCTTGAAGAGCGGCAGCTTCTGAGTATCAACACCGTGATGACTTCCGAACAGTTCATCAATTCTTCCTATAATCCGACGATGACCAATTCTCTTGTGGAGCTGGAAGGGTATGAGTTTCTTAACGGCGGCACTTACTACGAGACGATTTGGGGAAATGATTCGGTTGCCGGAGACAATCAAGGGGATTTTGTTTCGGTCTGGGCGCAAAATGACTATGTGACCAATCCGGCTTACACGCTTTATCATGAAAATTACGCGGAATACGATGCCGGTTACCGCAGGGCTCATCCGAATTTCGTCGGAAGCAAAGTGCCGGAACCGGAAAGATACCTCACCGATACCGACGGGAATCTCTACAACGACTGGAACATTTATGCCCGGTATTTCACCGATGAAGTCCAGCGGGTGGAATTTCCGACGCAATTGACGAACGACAATCTTCCGAACGAACTGGGACGTTTGACTCTTCTTTATTCCCCTCACGAAGTTCAGAAGCTGACCCTCAAAACCGCCAATGTGCCGTTTGAATATGAAGCGATGTATCTCGGCGGCTATTATACAGAAACCACCAACTTTACGGAGAACATTACCGGTTCCTTCCAGATCGGCGGTATTGACACGGATGGAAACGGTCAGCAGGATTGGGTCACGGTTCAGTACAACGAAGCGGAAGGTCCCGAAAGAATGGCGGAAAATATTCGGGTGGCTCTCAGTTCGTTGGGAGGAAAACTCTCCGATGTTTCCGTCACGGCGACCTCCGCAAACGATTTCACGATCACCTTCGGGGATTCCGCCAAAGGGGAAAACATGCCGGAACTTCAGGTACG
>JAISQK010000296.1 GCA_031274255.1 Planctomycetaceae bacterium
GAGAAACGTTTTTTATTCCTTTTAAAGGAAAACTGAAACTCGAAATCGCTTCACCTTTTTTCAAAAATCCAAACCTTTTTCAAATAACTTCATACACAACTATTGACAATAGCTCTAAAGAGGAACGCCATTATCCATATGAATGTTAAGAGAAGTTATTGAGGAATTGTTAAGATTACATTAAGTTTTCAGGAATGTGTCTGTAAATTCTAACCCGACAGCCTATAAAGGAATGAAAGTCTGAAATTGACGGAAACAGTTTCACAAGTCAATTCAATATTCACTGATTTGTGTTTATGTGTCGAAGCGGGATACTGTATCTCAAGTTAAAACGGCCTCTATCTTATTGATTTGTGTGTATTATACAAAAATACCTCAAAACACAAAAATCATGATTAAATAAAATGCGGTAAATAAATTGATATTGACACAGTAAAGAAAATATATATAATCAACATTATTGTCAAAATCGGAAAGATTGGTTAAGAAAATCGGTCCGGTTGTTTGTATCGTTAGTGAGGAATTAGGGATTTACAGGGAACAAACAGTCGTTTGTAAAAATGGTCCCGTTGTATACGGCCCGGAAACTTGGCGACCTTTAGGGCATTGCGCAGTTGAAAATGGTATAGTGGTATGCGATAATGTTTTCGTGTCAAATTGTCAGCGTTTTACTAAAAGAAAAGGATAGTCTTGGCTATGGCGATTAAAACAGTTTTTACAACCGGTGAAGCTGCAAAGATTTGTAAAGTGAGTCAACAAACGATAATCAGGTGCTTTGACTCAGGACAGCTAAAAGGATTTCGGGTTCCCGGAAGCCGTTTTCGACGGATTCCGCGAGATCAACTTTTTACATTTATGAGAGATAACGGGATTCCGACGGATGCTCTTGAAAGCGGCCGCCGTAAAATTCTCGTTGTGGACGACGATCAGGATTTGGTGGAGTTGATTGTCAGTGTTTTGGAAGGAGACGGACGTTTTGAAACACGTACAGTCAATAACGGTTTTGACGCAGGGATGATGGTCAAAGAGTACCGCCCCGATCTCATTGTTCTGGATGTCATGCTTCCGGACATCAACGGGAAAGATGTTTGTCAGCGGGTTCGGCGGGATCCGTCGCTTGACGATGTCCGTATCATTTGTATTTCCGGCATGGTCGAAGAAGACAAGATCAGTGAACTTAAAACCTCTGGTGCCAACGAGTTCCTGCAAAAACCATTCGATACGGACAAGCTCATTGAACGGATTTGCAGCCTTCTTGAAGTCGAGTCGTTTGTGTGAAACAAATAAATGAATCAAATCGGCTAAAGTGACATGACACCTTCGGAAGACGGGAAGTCGGCGGATGATTGGAACGCTGCTCTGGAAAAGGCAAAACTGGATGCTTTGGCGGAGTTTGCCGCCGGTGCGGGGCATGAAATCAACAATCCGCTGGCGATCATTCGCGGTCATGCTCAAATTTTACTCCAAAAGACGGTTGATTCCGAGAGCAAAAAACATCTTGGCGTGATTCTCAATCAGGTTCAACGAATTTATGAAATGATTGCGGATATTCGTCTGTTTGCGCGGCCCCCGTGTCCTGAATGTGTGCCGATGGATTTGGTTTCTGTTCTGAAAAATGTCATTCAGGAACAGTCGGAGCTTGTCGCCAAATGGAATTCTGCAAGGAATGTTGACAGGGATATCCGCATTCATTGGAAGTTTTCCGCACCGGATTCCTTGTCTGTGTGCTTTGATCCGGCACATGTTCACACCATTTTTGCGATTCTCTGTAAAAACGCGGTGGAAGCGATATTGGCAAATGATAGCCAGACAGGAGAAATTGAAGTTTCTTGTGAAACAACGCAGAATTCGACGATTGAAGTTCTCGTGAAAAATGATGCGGCGGCAATTCCGAAAGAGGTTTTGCCGCATATCTTTTCTCCCTATTATTCCGGCCGGCAGGCGGGACGCGGTCTCGGGTTCGGACTTTCAAAAGCGTGGCGTCTTTTAGAGCAGATGAACGGCCGGATTGAAGTTTACCGGGAAAATCATGATAAAACCTGTTTTAAGGTGACTTTTTTCGGCGATTTCTGAAGATTCCGTTTTTCGCTTGTCAAGGAAATGTCAGATTTTGACGATTATAGAGATTAAGGACTTTTCGATTTCTTCTCTATTTTATGCGGATCAACAATGCCTTTGCGATATTTCCTTTGGGTGGCGATTTTTCTTTGTGCATCGAAACTCTTGGCGGCGGAATATGGAAATACGTATTTTTCCTATTTTGCCAAGGAGTATTTTGAAACGGAGTCTGTGCAACCGGTTCCATCGGATTGGATTGTTCGCGGCCAAAGCCGTCAGAAACAAGGGGGAAGTTACCGTCTCTGGGCGGATTTTTTCCGCTACGGCGGGACTCTTTCGCCGCACAATGATTTCGTCCGCGACGCAGATGTCAACGGCAGCGGTTTGAATGTCGGATTCGGTTTTCCCAAAAACCAGAAGTCGCTCTCCTTTTTTTATACTTACGCGTCGCCGGAACAAACATTGACCACCATTTCCGAAAAACGAAAGATCAACACCGCCAATCATCTTTTCGGTGTGATGGCGGACCGTCAATTGGGACTTCTCCAGTTTTATGGATTGGCCGACGCGGGATTCGACAAGTACAAATTCAACAGCGGCGGCTCCTCTTGGGATGCGGACAGTTGGCAAATGAACTTCTATGGCGAACTTGCCGCTGAAATTCCCGTTTCGCAGTGGAACATCCGACCGCATCTTGGATTGGGGTATCACTATCTCGACATCTCTGATGGTTTTACAAGCGGCGATTCGTTCCATTCCAACATCGGCCTTCGTGTGCTGCGGAACTGCTGGGGAAAGTCCCTCGTTTTTCAAGGGCGTGTCAGTTGGATTCATCAGTATCTGGCGGTTGACCCGATTTATCAAATCCGGTATAACTCACAAGTAGCCGTGATGACTCCGACGCAATATGATTTCAGCGGCTTACCCGGCCGTGACTGGATCTGGTGCGGTCTCGGGTTGAAATACTATCTTCTGAATCCGTTGAGTCTCTCCGTTGATTATGATCTGAACGCCAACAAGTATCAGACGATTCATATCGGTTCACTTTCCGCCCGCTTTGTCTGGTGACCGCGTTTTTCCGCATCATATCGTATTGAAACGGTTTCGCTGTTCCATCACTTTGCGACTCCTCTTGCACGGCATCATGAAACTGCTGTTGGACAAAAGGGCTTTCGTATCGTGCGATGACGCGGTGAATCATGGCTTCTGTTTTTCACCGTATCGTTTTATGACCAAGACCATTCTATTGAGACTTTTCGTTTTTTTGCCGACATTCATTGAAAAAATGTGACAGTAAATAAAGTTTTTTAACGTTTTAGACGATGGTACGCAAGTAAAGAGGTGGGAGTCTCTGCTCAAGTAAAGGTTATCTCATCAGAAAAAATCCATTCCCTATCGCAACAAGTGATGCCAATCGTGCTTTCAATGATTCTACTTGGACCATTTTCATGTTGACAACTCTCTTAAAGGATAAGGAAGAGGAAAATTTTTTTATTTTTTTTTCGTTTTTTTCAAAAATGGGCTTGAGCATTTGATAAAATATTGTAAGTTGTTGTATAATGATTTTAGTAATGGTGATGAAAACACTTTCACTGAATATTCAATGATGAGTTTTTAGTCACCTGTCGTGATGAACAACACGAGAACAACAAGGAATGAGGACAATGACGAGATGGAAGGTCGCGGTTTCTTTCAGGTTTGCCTGAAGGAACTGCGATGAAAAATCTGAATCAATTGTATAGTTTGGGAACGGTCATGGTTTCTAGTGAAACGGTTTCATTAGTAAACATTGACCTCTGTCAGGGAAAGGGTGAAAAAGGGACGGCATAAAGAGATTTCTGAAGGAAAAGCGTTTTTGCGGATTCTTTGGAAAAGCAGGTTTTCCCGAATCACTCCTTACCCGTTTTTAAGTTTCAATTTAGGAGATGTTTTAATGGCGAAAAAAACTGCAAAAAAGGCGGTGAAAAAGGCAACTAAAAAAGCGGCAACCAAAAAGGCTGTCAAGACCGTGAAAAAAGCGGCGAAGAAAGCTGTGAAGAAAGCCGCTAAAAAGGTTGCTAAAAAAGCCACTCAAAGAGCTTGCAAAAAAAGCTGTGATTTGTAGTGAATGACGACCGGTTGAAGGAATTTTTCTCCTGAAAACATCCTTTTCAGGAAAATTGTTCTTTGATTCGGTCGTTTTTTCTGCTTATCTCAATGTGTTGACGAACCTGGTCTGTTATGGATCGGGTTTTTTTTGTGACATTTCCTCTCACTTGTTTTTTCGAAAAAATTGTTATATACTGAGTATCCGTCCCTGTAAGATTCATGAGAGGGATTCCATTTTACCAGTATTTCGAAACCTCATGCCGACGCTCTCCATCGACCAAAAAACTGTCACGGTTGCAGAAAACGCCACTATTTTGGAGGCAGCCCGCGAGTCGGGAATCCTGATTCCGACGTTGTGTCACTGGAAAGGATGCAAAGAGGCGACATCTTGTCTGGTTTGTCTCGTCAAAGTGGATGGCCGAATGTTGCCTGCCTGTGCGACAAAGGTGACCGAAGGAATGCAGGTGACCAGTGAGTCGGACGAAGTACGGAATCTGCGGCGGACGGTTCTGGAACTGCTGCTGAGCGATCATGTGGGGGACTGTCACGCCCCATGTCAGGCGGGATGTCCGGTTGGAATGGACATTCCAGCGATGTTGCGGCACATTCAACAGGGAAATATCACGGCTGCAATTCGGATTGTCAAGCAAAGAATGGCGTTACCGGCAATTTTAGGGCGAGTCTGTCCGCGGCCGTGCGAAAAAGTCTGCCGCCGAAAGCTGCGGGATGCTCCGGTGGCGGTTTGTCAATTGAAGCGGTATGCGGCAGAAACCGATCTCGGAGACAAGGAACCGTACAGGCCGGAATGGCTTTCCCGGTCCGGTAAGACGGTTACGATCATCGGGGCGGGAGCATCGGGGTTGTCCGCGGCGTATCATCTCACTGCGGCAGGACATTCCGTCGTGCTTTACGAGAAAGAGCCGCAAGCCGGCGGGAGACTGCGGCAATTTTCCGACGAACAACTTCCCGGAGAGGTTCTTGAGGCCGAGGTGACACACATTCTTTCACTTCCGATGGAGTTTCATTTTTCGGAGGAAATTCCGCTTACCGCCGGTTCGTTCCAGGAACTTTCACACCGGTTTGATGCAGTGATTCTCGCATCAGGAGCGATTCCGGAATCTGCGGCGGAGGCTTGCGGTCTGGAAATCGCCCCGAATGGATTTTTGAAAGTGAACACAGGGACGTATGAAACGTCACTTGACAGGATTTTTGCCATCGGCGGACTGTTGCGGGCCGATACAACGGTGGTGCGAAGTGTTGCCGACGGGAGAAAAGTCACCGATGTTGTTGATCTCTTTCTTCGGGAACAGGACATTCGTCCGGCGGAGCCGCTCTGGACAACCCGTGTACAAAAGCCCGATGCCGATGATATTCAACAGTTACGGCCCGATGCCGATGCAGACGGTCCGCTTCTGGAGCCGGACGCTGAAAAAGGGAACGAGTATTCCCAAAGTGAAGCGGTTGAACAGGCCGCCCGATGCCTTCAGTGTGATTGTCACGCGAGGGAAAAATGCCGACTTCTTCGATATGCCCGTGAGTATGGAGTTGTTTCCACGCGATATCAGGAGCCGGTCAAACGCCACATTCGTATCCAGAGACATGGAAAAATCGTTGTCGAACCGGAAAAGTGTATCAAATGCGGACTCTGTGTTACCATTGCCTGCGAAAACACGGCGGAGTTCGGGCTGACATTCGCGGGACGCGGCTATGGTGTTCACGTGATACCGCCGTTTGAAGTCGATTGGGAAACCGCGATGGATTCGACATCGGAAAAATGTGTTGAAGCATGTCCCACCGCCGCACTGCATTTCGCAAAGGACAGTTATAACGGTCGACATAAAATTTGAAAAAGAATGGAGGTCAACATGAAACCATTGATATTTTGCTTTGTGACGAGGGGATTGATCTGGAGGAAACAGTCCTAATGTACAAAATCGCCTCGCTGGGGGAAGTGCTTTGGGACATGTTGCCGACCGGAAAAAAAGTCGGCGGCGCACCGGGGAATTTCGCTTATCACTGCCGGAAATTCGGTGCCGACGCCGTGATGATTTCCCGTGTCGGTGACGACCTGTCGGGGCATGAACTGTTGGCGTTTTACCGGTCATGCGGTCTGCCGACCGGCTTGATTTCCATCGACCCGTATCATCAAACCGGTGCGGTTGACGTGACTTTTTCACAAAACGGCTGTATGGAGTACTGTTTTCGTGAAGATGTCGCCTGGGATCATTTTACGGCGGATGAAAAGTCACTGGCATTGATTCGTGAATCGGACGTCATTTGTTTCGGAACGCTTGCCGGCCGTACCCGAAAGTCCGCAAGAGAACTCCAAAAACTGATTCTTGCGGCTTCCCCAAAAACGGTGCGGCTGTTTGATGTGAATCTGCGAGCCCCGCATTATGAAAAAGCAACCATTCTTGAACTTCTCGGACTCACCGGCATTTTGAAACTCAACGACGAGGAACTTCCTGTTCTCTGCAGAATGCCGGGTTGTACCGAAACGGACGGTGAAATTCAGGCGGCGTGGCTTCGCGAAAAGTATCAGCTCCCATTGTTGATTCTCACGTGCGGCAAAAAAGGGAGTCTCCTTGTCACGAAACATGAAGCATCGCGGTATCAGAGCGTTCCGGTTACGGTGGCGGACACCGTGGGGGCGGGAGACGCTTTCACCGCAGCGGCACTGACCGGTTTTTTACGGGGCGAGCCGCTGGATCGGATTCACCGGTCGGCATCAAAACTTGCGGCGTTTGTCTGCACGCAACAGGGAGCCATGCCGGATTACGATGAAAAATGGAATACCATTTAGGACATTTGGGGAATGGATTCCGTATCTGTGACGTTCAATGCCGATTTTGTGTTTTTCTTTTGGGAAAAGTTGCCGATTACCGGATTACTGTTATACTCAAGCGGATTGAAACTCCCCGCGAGAGCGGATGAAGTCTTTCAACAAGGCCGCGGCTTTGTTGAGAACGAAGCGAAGTTTTGTCCCGTTACGGGGTTATCACGAACATGACCTAACCATTAACTTTACGAATTGCTTATGCCGCCGCATTTTATTTTTGAGATGAACAGGGTCTCCAAAAAGTATGGAGAGAAAATCGTTTTACAGGACATCAGCCTCGTGTTTTATTACGGGGCGAAGATCGGAATTGTCGGGGAGAACGGCTCGGGAAAATCGACACTGCTTAAAATCATGGCCGGAATCGACCGTGATTTTGACGGCGAAACGTCGCTTGCCAAAGGGATGCGTGTCCGGTATGTCGCCCAGGAACCGGAACTCGAACTCGACAAAACGGTAAGGGAAAATCTTCTCGCGGCAGTCGCTCCGGTTCAGAACATGCTCGACAAGTTCAACGAAATTTCCGCTGCAATGGCCGACCCTGATCAGACGGAGCATTTTGACAAACTGATGGAACAGATGGGGCGTTTGCAGGAGGAAATTGACCTTGCCGGCGGTTGGGAACTCGACCGGATGATCGACATTGCCGCCGACGCTCTTGTGCTGCCGCCGGATGATGCTCTTGTACGGAAACTCTCCGGCGGAGAACGGCGAAGGGTCGCTCTTTGTATGGCACTGCTCGAAAAGCCGGATTTGCTGTTGCTGGACGAACCGACCAACCATCTCGACGCGGAAACCGTACAGTGGCTCGAAGGGACGTTACGTGATTATCCCGGCACGGTCATCATCGTAACGCATGACCGTTATTTTCTCGACAACGTGACCAAGTGGATTCTTGAACTCGAAAACACTCGCGGCATTCCGTTTGAGGGAAATTATTCGTCGTGGCTTGCGCAAAAAGCGGAACTGTTGCGTGTGCTTGAAAAGAAGGAATCGCAGCGTCAGAAAACACTTCAACGGGAACTCGACTGGATTCAAATGGCACACAAAGGCCGCTTGCAGAAAAATCAGGCGCGTATTAAATCGTATGAACAACTTGCGTCGCAGCAGGAAATGGACGACAAGAGCGACGCCATCATTCAAATCGCTCCGGGACCGCGGCTCGGGGAAAAGGTTCTCGTTTTTCAAGGCGTTTCCAAAGGCTACAACATCGGCGGCAACAACGTGACGCTTATTGACAACTGTTCGTTCAGCATTCCCCGCGGTGCGATTGCCGGTGTGATCGGTCCGAACGGCACCGGCAAAACAACGATGTTCCGTATGATTGTCGGCGAAGAACCGCCTGATACGGGAACGCTTGAACTCGGCTCAACCGTGCAACTGGCGTATGTCGATCAGCACCGTGACGCACTCAACGATGATGTTTCCGTGTTCGAAGAAATCACCGGCGGCAAAGACATGATCGAACTCGGTCCGATTCGGATGAACAGCCGGGCGTATGTTTCGCGGTTCAATTTTCGCGGCACGCAGCAGCAGAAACTCGTCGGGCAATGTTCCGGCGGGGAACGGAACCGGGTGCATCTGGCAAAACTGCTCAAACGCGGCGGAAACCTGCTGCTTCTCGACGAACCGACCAACGATCTTGACGTTTCGACCATGCGGGTCCTTGAACAGGCCCTTCTCGACTTTTCCGGGTGTGCGGTCGTTATCAGTCACGACCGCTTTTTTCTCGACCGTATTTGCACACACATGTTGATTTTCGAGGGGAACGGCCTCGTGCGGTGGTTCGAAGGGAATTTCGCCGCATATGAGGAAATGCTCAAAACCGAAGACCCGAACCGGCTCAACAACCGCCGCAGCAAGTACCGCAAAATTCCGACGTAAAAAACGTCAGACTTCCTTCACTCCGATCAGGTGACGCAGCATTTCCGGTGTGATTTCCCGCAAAGAGTCAATCACCTGATCCGCGTTTTTCAGCTCCTCAATGAGGTGACCGGTACTCATAATGCCGATGCACTTCATGCCTGCTGCGTGAGCCGCGCGGATTCCGATGGTGGAGTCTTCGACCACGACACACCGCTGCGGTAAAATTCTCATATTGGCCGCAGCGGTGAGAAAAATCTCCGGGTCCGGCTTGGCGCGGGACACATCAGAACCGCTGATAACCGCATCAAGCAGATTCTCGGCGGCAAGTTTTCTTACCGCCAAATCAACATTTTCCTTCGGACCGGAAGAACCGATTCCCAGCTTAAAACCGTGGGAATGCAGCATTTTCAACAGTTCCTCCGCGCCGTCCATCGCCGGAAAGTTCACCGCGGCAATACCACGGTATGCCCGTTCCTTGATGTCATCAATGGCCAAAATTTGCGATTCCGTCACGTCATGCGCCCAGAGCCTTTTGATAATATCACGGCTTGTAAGGCCAAACGCTTTGCGGAACTGTTCCGGCGTGAACGTAACGCCTTCCTGTACGGCGGCCATTTTCCAGCTTTCATAATGCGGACCATAAGAATCCACAAGCGTCCCATCGACATCGAAAATCACACCGGAGGTTTGCATGACAGATTATTCCTGATGGAGCGAAAGAATACGCTCGACCGTATTGAGCAACTGGTCGAGACGAAACGGTTTGAAAAGGGTGGCCTGCAATCCTGATTGATTGGCTTTCACACGGGTATGATTACTGTCATAACCGAAGCCGACCATCATGATGTACGGAGGCGGTGACTTGTGCAGCAAATCCGTCAGAGCCTGCATGAATTGACATCCGTCCATGTCGGAAAGTTTGATGGCTCCGATGAAAAGATCATACGGAACGTTACGTGCCATCAAAAGAGCATTCGCTCCGTTGTCCGCGGTTTCCACCGTACAGCCGTAATGCGCGAGCATTGTATGAGCCGACTGAAGAACCGATTTATCATCATCGACGACAAGAATCCGCTTGCCGACGAGAATCGGACGCTTGCTGCCGGGCGGCGTCGGATGAGCCTGCGACGGAGTCAACTGTTCACCGACTTTGTGAATCATGGATTTGATGTAACGCGCGTTTTCGAGGATCCGTTCCAGTTTTTTCGACAGTTCCGGCTCCAGTCCCAGACCAATGTAACGGTCGTTAAGACTTACGGCGTCATTCAATATCTGGTCAATCGGCAAAGCCACCGCCGCATGAATCGCTTCCGCACTGGCCGCGACGGAACCGGTCTTTTCCGCGGAAAGAAGTTCCAATGTGTGCAGAGCGACCGCAATATCCCTGGCAAGCAGTTTAATCAAAAGCTGGTCAACAGCCGTGAAAGCCCGCGGCTGAAAACTTTCCACATTCAATGTGCCGATCACGGTATCATGAAATTTGAGCGGAACCGTAAAAGCGCTTTTCGACTGATTCGTACTTGGAATGAACAGCGGATCGTCCTGAATGTCTTCGACGGAATAGCTGGTTCCCAGTTTGGCGACAAAACCGGTGACCCCATTTTTGTCAGCGGAAACGTACAACCGCCGCCAGGCGGCTTCTTCGGAAAGCCCCATGTTCAAAAGCGGCATCAATTCTTTTTCCGGACTTTCCTGATCAATGAGCCGGATTTCGAACACTTCCACATGAATGAATTTCTCGATGAACATCAGGATATTCGTTTTGAGAAATTCAATACGCTCGGAATAGTTCATTTCGAAAAGCTCTTCCGGTGCCAGATCCACCAAATCCCCGGCGGCGTCATGCAGTGCCTGAAGTTTCTGGTTGGTGACGGTCAGCGGAGTCACGTCCTCCAGACTGACAATGAACGCTTCAATCTCGTTTTGTTCATCAAGAATCGGCACGATACGGAACTGATAACTTTTGCCGTGAAGGTTGGAGATACTGGAAAGAACCGGCTCTTTTGTCGAACGGGCGACGGTCAGCGGACAATAATGAGGGCCGTCAAAGTCAAGATTGGGAAGAGTTTTGTAGAAGTATTCGTTAAGAATGGGCTTTTGCCGGGCGATTGCTGCGAGTTGTCTGTTGGCGTAAATGATGTTGGCGTCTTTATCGAGAACCATGATTCCTTGAGACAAAAGCTCCAGAAAGTGTTCGAGCCGGGCGTTTTCCTTAAAAACGGACTCCATCATATTTCCCGAGATGAAAACCGCTTTGTAGTCTCCTTCGGGATTCATCAGTTTGGCGATTCCCTCGGAGGCGGTGGTGATGAGGTCAACAGAGGCGGCGTTCAGAGAATGAGCTGCGAGCGTCTCAATTTCGTTGAGCGTCTGAGAAATCACCAGAAGTTTTCCGTCCTCACCCACGATTCTTTATCCCTCACGCAGTTACAACTGGAATTTGTTGCTAAAATCAACTAAAAAGAGTTCAACAGATATTTTATTATAATTCCGATTTGCTATAAATGCAAGTGAGTACGGTATTTAAAAATATTTTCATGCACAGACTCGCACAGTATGGATGAATTGTAGAGAAGACATCCCGCCGAACATCACTCGGAAAGAGGATAAAAGATCGCACGTAAATTTTGCGTTTTACGCGATGGTGCGGAACGATGTTTTCACGTCGAGCGTATCAAGACTATCCAGACCGGAAGAGCCGATTCCCGTGGAAAAACTCAGTGTGTCCGGTTCCAGCGAGCTGATTTCAGAGGAAAGTGTCTCCCCCGGAGTGAGAAAACGCTGATTTTGATTCATAAGCGTTTGCTCCAGACGCCGCTTGTAGTCCACCGCGAGAAAACCGACATAAAGCGCCGCCAGGAGCGAAGCACTGGCCAAAATGATGAGAAAAAGACTGTTATCCGGCGAGGTCCCTTTTGAAGCAACCTTCCCGTTATCCTGATAAAGCACTTTGCGGCCATTGAGATCGTAATATTCGTTATCGTATTGAGTTACGGCGATAATCTCGCCATTTTTAAGAGTGGCAAAGAAACTGTTCGCGTTTTTACCCGGAACCATTTCCACCGCAACAAGGGCGTTTCCTGACGGATTGCCCGTCCCGGGGTTCGGTGAAGCGGAAGAATCTGCGGGCGCCGTAACGGCGGAAGGATTTGCAGGTTGCGGAAACGGTGTTACGGAAGTTGAATCATCTGTTTGGGAAACGGCGGCTTCCTTCCTGGAAGCGTCCAGAATAGCGTTCAAGTCTTTCTGAAGACTGGTGTTAATTGATCCCGCCGGCTCATCAGGAGTCTTAAAAAGATAGGACTCTATCTTTTCCTCCTTTTCCTTTTGGGAAGAGCCACGCAACGGTGGGTTTGACGCAACTCTTCGTGGCAAAGGGGATTGTCCGCGGAATACCGGTTCTTCCTGTTGAAGCCTCTCCAGATCAAGAGGAACATAATAGACTGTTTGCGGATATTCCGAACCTGACACTGCGGCGAAAAAAAAACAATCCACGGCCCCGGTACATTGAAGTACGGGGATTAATGTGAGAAAAATCCGCCAATGAAGAAAAGATAAACGTGACATAACAATATGTCTTCTAGGAAGATGCTTCTGATTTGCGAAACGCCGCCGCAAGTGCCAGTGGGACTTTGGCTTCCGCCGCAACGACAAGGGCGCGGTTTTCCGTCACTTTGGCCTTCATTTCCTGTTCCACCGCGTAAGCGAGAGCCCGGCGTTCCTCCGCGCGGGCCTGCGCGACACGGGTATCGGCTTCCGCTTGGTCAACCTGAAGCCGCGCCCCGATATTCTGCCCGACCTCTATCTTGGCAATGTCGATGGACACAATTTGAAAAGCCGTCTGAGAATCAAGTCCCCGGCTCAATACCGCCCGTGAAATGTTTACCGGACTTTCCATGACCTCAAAATGCGTGCCGGAAGAACCGATCGCAGTGATGATTCCTTCGCCGACCCGCGCGATGATCGTGTCCTCGGTGGCACCGCCGATTAACTGTTCAAGATTCGTCCGTACCGTAACTTTCGCGGAAACCTGAAGCTCGACCCCGTTTTTGGCAATGGCGCTGAGCATGGAACGTCCCCCTTTTTTCGGGTCAGGACAGACAATCACCTTGGGATTGACGCTGGTCTGTACCGCTTCAAGGACATCGCGTCCCGCCAAATCAATCGCGGCCGCCTGGTCGAAATTCAGATTGAGTCTCGCCCGTTGAGCCGCAATGAGTGCCCGGATCACTCTCGGAACATTTCCGCCGGCAAGGTAATGAGCTTCTAAACGGCTTGTCGTCACTCCTGACGGACCGCTAATCGGAAAACCGGACTGCTTGGCCATGATTTTGGCCTGAACGATCATCCGCGAGTTCACTTTACGCAGACTCATCCACACCAGACTGAGCAAACTCACCTGGGCACCGGACATAAACCCCTGAAACCAGAGCTGTCCCCAATTGAACAGCAAAAGTAAAACCGCCAGTCCGATGATACAGGCAACCACCACAGCCACGGTCACCCACTGCTGTGTCGTAATGGCGGCGGAAATCAGTGAAAAGATTGCGTGAGAAGTCATATTCCCCCTCCTGAAAAACGTAGCGAATAATATTGCGTCACCCCAAATCCACATTATTTCTACTAGGATAACGCTTTTTTATCAAAATTGATAGCCCCGGCAAGGCTTTTTTGGAAAAATTTATGATTTTATCCGCTTTATCCGCAAAACCATGACAAATCACACATGGATTTTCGTTTTATTCAACCTGACCGGTGTCGTAACGTTTTTGACCGGCGAGGATAGCGGCGCGGATTTTCTCCTTTTCATTGAGCAGACGGTCATATTTTTCCTGCTGTTTTTGTTCACGAACGAGAACCGGCGAAAAATTCGAGTCTTCGCCGCGTGACTGTTCCGCAAGGGCAGCGGCCCCCTGTTTAATGATGGCCACCGCTTCCAGATAGTCCGGCGAATTTTTCTCTTCGTTTGTTGACCACTTGTCCAGACAGGGGCTGATTTCCGGCCGCGTGAATGAAATTTTCCAGTTGAGGTCGCCCGGTCTCCAACTGAGATTGCCCGGCCTGATACCGCATAACTCGCTGAGCCGTTTCAATGCCGCATCGTCGAGCGGTGAGCGTCCGAACCGGTTGTTCGGATAGGCACTCCCGTAACTTGGGTAATACGGAGCGTTAAGATCAATCCATGTGATAATGCGGTCAACCGCTTCCTGATCGCTTTCCCGGGTCAGGTATAGTCCGAGTTCCTTCCGTTTGGCGTCGATTTCCGGTTTCGGATGCCCTTGCAAAAGCACTTTCGCAAGGCGGCTGACGTGCGAACCCCAAGTGTACGGTTCCAGTTTCTGCGTCGGTCCCGCTCCCGGCACGCTGACCAACTTGCGGCTCCGTAGTTCGACATAAGACGTGTTGAACAAAAGGTTCAGATCGCCTGCCAGAATCGGCTGCGATTCCGATTTTGTTTTACCGTAATCATGGCACGCGACGCAATATTTGTCGAACACCGGCTGCACTTCCGTGACGTAACTGAACAGCCGGGTTTCACCGTACCACGACCGCGGTTTTTGCGGCGGTTTGGTCATGGCAATGGGGGTTTGTGCCGGATTGGTGAATGTGCCGAGCCTGCTTTCGTGACACCCGACACAGGCACTCGTTTCACCGGGACGAACAATCATGCCGCTGCGCATGGACTGAATCATCATACCGTTTTCGTCGAGCAACTGCAAATAGAGGAATTTGTCGGCGGGGACTTCAAAGTAGGCACTGCCGTCTTTTTCGACATCCACCGTGCCGAGAATCTGTTTGTTATTGAAGTCGTCCCACGCCATGCCGGGAGCCTGGGTACCGCTTCCATCCCAGTATGTCTGCGTCCAGAAACGTTTTTCCGGCGATTCGACCACACGCAAATATTTTGCCGTCCCCGGAGCAACTTTGCTCATGCCGTAACCTTCGTACACATCGGTCACATAACAGGTTCCGGTCTTTTGTGCCAAGTCCACCAGATTCGGAATGATCGGCGGCGGCGGGGTGGATCTGATCGGCATCGGGTCGAAACAGCCGGGAGCGTCTTCATGCAAAAGAACAATGGAACCGTCACGTCCGAGGAGATAAATTCCCGTCTCTTCTTTATTACCGGTCATTCCCGACGCAAGAAACCATTGGTCGGAAAGCGGAAACGGGTCTTCAAATTTTTGCGCGAGCCGTGAAAAGGTGTCGTAATTTCCCACTTCCACGAGATTCACCGCATCGGCAGGCCATGTTTGCACAACCGGCTTTTTGCCGTCGAGACCAAGCTGACGGTCCACCAGCGCAATCGCTCCCCAGGGACGGTCATGACATGAAGTGAACGTGCAAACCATGACGGAATCGTTTCCCGGCAATGTCCGGGCGTCAATGACACCGCCGGGGGAATTGGTATTGTTTCCCCAGTAAATCGCATGTCTGGTCCCGTCCGGGTTGGCAATCCAGACACCCTGAGCGTCGCCGAAATTCCTGTCAACATATTCCCAACGGTCGTACAGCACCTGCCCCGACGCGGTCAGCGAAGCGTGGCCTTCAAAAAGCGTACTCTTGCCGATCTGCTGAATGTTGGAACCGTCACCGTTCATCGTGTAGAGATTGCACATGATATGCCGGTTGCACATGCAGTATTTCGGTTCGCGGGTGGACGAAAACATGATTTCACCGCCCGGAAGATAAAGCGGGTCAATATCGCTCACGCCGGACATGACGGTCAACTGTTTGAGCGGCGTGCCGTCCAAAGATGTGTCCGCTTTGACGGTGAGCGTTTTCGCGGTGTTCCGATCAAGCATGTATTCGTAAATGTGATAGTCATCTTTAATGTCACGCCGCAACGAAACAAGGATTTTCTTCGCGTCAAAACTGAGACACGGATCGCGGACGATTCCGTCCGGCACATCAATCAGCACCGTTACCGTGTCGTCTTTCGGATTCCAGACACGGAGCGAACCGCCGCCGCGAAAACTTCCGGTATTGATTTCTCCGGTCTGAAACAGTGTCTCCGTGTTGTGATGATCGGGAACATACTGTTTCCGCGACACGTACAAAATCGGCTGATTTCGGACAAGCGAATTTTTGACGGCCATTTCACGCTGCCGTTTTTCGAGAAGAACCTTTTGTTCAGCGGTAAGGGCGATAAATTTCCGGCGGAATTCCGTCCGTTCGGGAACGATTTTTCCTTCGGCATGAAACCAATCCATCCGGATATGGGCCCAGCCGCCGGTTTCCTTATCGACGACCTGTAGAACGAAGGATTGACCTTTCAATTCCGTAACGTCCCAAACCGTGTCGATCATTTTTTCCGAG
>JAISQK010000306.1 GCA_031274255.1 Planctomycetaceae bacterium
ATATTTTTTTTGCTTTTATTATCAAAATAAGTGATACACTTTTGCTAAATATTACATTCTAGCTCACTTTTTATATTAGGGGAATCGGCATTCCTTTTGAGCCTGTCTGACGTTTCCGCGACAGCCAGCGTAGCACGTTGGATCGCAGTCGCGAGCCGCGACGGGCAGTATGCCTCCCGGCTTCGCGGTCGGCTTCCGATGGATAATCTTTCCAACCGCTTCTCTTTTTTGTTTTGCCGGTTGATTCCAGCGACCATCGGCCGGGAAGCCTCCGGCGGCCAACGCGAGGGCGTTGGATCCCGGTAGGCTCACACTCACTTTGTTCGGTTCGCCATCAGATAGAAAATTTTTCCAACGGAAGCCGAAGGCAACTGCGGTGAAGCAGCATGCTTCCCATCAACGGGAGGAAAAATTTTTGCTTTTTTTGGGATTTTGCCGGAAATGGTGGAAATCCGCAAGGATTTCGTTTATAATGGACTTTTTCGCCTGAGTATTTTGAATGGTATATTTAGGTGTAAAATTTCAAAACTTGACGATTTCAGGAGTTTAACGTGAAACAAATGATCAAACTGCTTGTCTTTTTCGGACTCTGTGCGGCGGCGAATCATGCCGTCGTGGCGGATATTTACGAGGTCACCCAAATCGGTCCCCGTTACAATACGAATGATTACCCGAACAATACCGTGGAGTCGGTACGCCGTGCGCTGCTGGATATGATCAGTACGTTCAAGGAAAAGTATCCTCAGGGGCAGGAATATCTCAAGGAACTCGACCGGATTGAAACGCAAATCAAGTCCGACCCGGAAAACAAAGCGATTCAGCAAAAATTCGCAGATTTCCGCCGCAAGGCACTGCTGGCCAATCCGCTTCTCGATTTCGACAGGCTGTTGCTGGTACGGGCCACCCGTGCCGCTTATCCGTCCATCAATTCCTACGTCAACTCGGAAATCAAGCGGAACGGTTGGGATCACGAATTGGCGGTTCTGAGCGATTTACGGAATCAGCCGAAACTGCAGCCGTTCTTCAAGCCGGAAAAAGACCGTCCCGTCCGCGATCTGGAACTTCACTGGAACGGCGACAAAGTCCTGTTTTCCACAATTGACGACGCCCCCGAAGCCAACGAACGCTGGGGAGTGTTCGAAGTCAATCTTGACGGAACCGGTCTCCGGCAGCTCACACCGAACGACCAGCATGACGTTGATTTTTACGACGCGTGCTACCTCCCTGAAGGAGACATCATTACAGCATCCACGGCGTGTATGCAAGGGCTTCCCTGTGAGAACGGCGGCCGCCCGATGGCGGTACTCTATCGAGTGAACCCGGAGACCAAACAGGTTCGGCAGCTTACCTTTGAACAGGACAGCGACTGGCATCCCACGATGCTCCCGAACGGCCGCGTCATGTATCTGCGTTGGGAATACTCCGACATTCCGCACTACATGAGCCGGATCCTTTTCAGCATGAACCCTGACGGCACCAATCAAATGGCAATCTATGGAAGCGGTTCCTATTTCCCGACCGCGTTCAAACATGCCCGTCCCATACCGGATGATCCGCATCAAATCGTCGGAATTGTCGGGGGACATCATGGTCAGGGGGAAACCGGCAGACTTTGCATCATTGACCCGTCAATGGGGAACAAATACCCCTTCCATTACACGCCGGAAGCCAAAGAATGGGGAAAGCCTGTTTCCCACATCGACATCCCCGCGGATGTTTACCCGAAGGAAGTCACCGGTTTCGTGCAGGAAATTCCGGGCTTTGGACGTGATGTGGTCGGCAATGTTGTCGACACGCAGGGAGAAAATCTGAAATACAACTTTGTTTATCCGTTCCCGTTGAGTAAAAAATATTTCCTTGTCAGCATGAGACTCGCCGGACAAGGCACATTCGGGATTTACCTTGTGGACATCTTCGACAATATGACATTGATTTACGAGGAAAGCGGTAAATGTCTGCTCGAACCGATCCCGCTGGTGAAGCCGGAGCTTCCGCGGATCGTCGCCGACCGGACGGATTTGTCGCAAACCGAGGCAACCGTCTTCATTTCCGACATCTACCGCGGTCCAGGACTGAAAGATGTTCCCCGCGATGTGGTGAAGTCGCTTCGGGTTTTCTCTTATCACTTCTGTTACATGCATTCCGGCGGTCATGAGTCGGTCGGTGTGGAAAGCAGTTGGGACATCAAGCGGATTCTCGGCACGGTCAAGGTCGAGGACGACGGCAGTGCGTCTTTTGTGATTCCCGCCAACACACCGGTTTCGATTCAGCCGCTTGATGAAAAAGGGCGTGCGGTCCAGCTTTTCCGGTCATGGTTTGTCGGAATGCCGGCGGAGAATGTTTCCTGTGTCGGCTGCCATGAAAATCAGGCGAACGTGACACCGGTGATTTCCGCCAGAGCCGCTCTGCGGCGTCCGGAGGCGATCAAACCGTGGCATGGCGTTCCCCGGCCGGTGGCGTTTGCGACGGAAGTTTACGTTCCGGTGGTCAAAAAGTATTGCCTCGACTGTCACGACGGCAGTAAACCGGATCGGCCTTCCTTTGTGAATGAAAAATCCGCCTACGACAACATTCATCCGTTCATCAATCGTCCCGGACCGGAGTCCGACCTCGACATCAACAATCCGTATGAGTATCACGCTTCAACGAGTGAGTTGATTGTGATGCTGGAAAAAGGACATCATAACGTGAAGATTTCCCCGGAAGACTGGGAACGCCTCTTCTGCTGGATTGACCTGAACGCACCGTATCGCGGCAAGTGGGAGAAGGAAGAATCGGCGAAACGGCGGCGGGAACTTTCCCTGCTCTATGCCAACATCGACATTGACCCGGAAAAGGAATATCAGGAGCAACTTAATGAAGTGAAAGAGGAAAAAATCGAATTCCTCAAACCGGAAAAACTTCCCGAACGAACCGACAAGCTGACCCTCGAAAACTGGCCGTTCCCCCGGGAACAGGCGGAGGCCATGCAGAAGCAAGCCGGGACGGTGGAGAAAACGTTCGATTTGGGAGACGGTGTGACGGTCAAACTCCGCCGGATTCCTGCCGGTTCCTTCATTATGGGGAATAACGACGGTTTTCCTGACGAATCGCCGCGGGCGGTGGTGAAAATCAATCAACCGTTCTGGATGGGGGAGACCGAAATCACCAACAGACAGTATTCCCTGTTCGACCCCAAACATGACACGCGGTATCTCAAGGAAAACGGCAAAGATCATACCACACCGGGATACATTGCGAATCATCCGCAGCAGCCGGTCGGTCGGGTCTCCTGGGACGAGGCCAACAGTTTCTGTGAGTGGTTCTCGCAGAAATTCGGTGTCAAAGCCGCACTCCCCACCGAATCTCAGTGGGAATGGGCGGCGCGTGCCGGAAGTACGGAACAGTTCTACTACGGCAATATTGAGACCGATTTCTCGAAGTTTGCCAATCTTGCCGATGCCGACCGCCGATTCCTCTACACAAGCTGGGAGTCCGGGGCAACAATTCACGCCCGGCGTCCTTACCCGGAAAACAGCGTTTATCCGTTGCGTGACGACCGGTTCAAGGACAATCACTATGTCGTCGATTACGTGGCCCAGTGTTTGCCGAATGTCTGGGGACTCTACGACATTATCGGCAACAGCCGGGAATGGACACGTTCCGATTACAAGCCTTACCCCTATCGTGATGACGACGGCCGCAACGATTTGACATCACGGTCGCTCAAGACCGCTCGCGGCGGTTCGTGGATAGACCGTCCGAAAGTCACCGGTTCCTCGACGCGGTACTACTTCCAGCCTTATCAAAGGGTTTACAATGTCGGATTCCGCATCGTCATTGAAGAAGAGTAAATCGTAAGAGTGTCAATCCTTGGAAAAGGAACATTACATTAATGAAGTATTTTGGTTTTTTTCATATTCATTTAAGGAAAAATCCTTTTGTGCCGAAGATACTGATTGTGATTGTTCCCCCAGAAAATCATTCACTATTTTCGGTTGGATGCCCGTGCCAAATTTATCTGTTATTGTTCCTTACGCCGATAAGAACAGCCCGCAGGAATTGGAAGAAACGCTTGTTTCTGTCCTTGAAAACCGTCCTGACAAGACGGAGATCATCGTTTCCAATGGCGGCGGATACCGCGACCCTTATCATTTGATTCAGGAAGATGTGCGTTTTATCGACCTGGGACGTGAAAAATCCCTGGTCAGATGCGTCAATGAGGCGGTGGAGGCCTCGCAGGGAAAGGTGATTAACATTCTTTCTTGCGGAGCGGTCGTAGAGGAATGTTGGGTGAATCAGCCGTTGCGGGCATTCTGTGACCCTGATGTCGCGGCGGTAATGACTCCCGTTTTTGACCGTTTGCGGAGTCATCGGCTTGTTTCGACCGGAATTGTGTATCACCGGCATGGGGTCATCAATAATCGGAAAATGCTGACACCTGTGCCGGACAATAGTTGCGTCGCTCCGCATGCGGCGTCCGGATTTTTTAGACGGTCGGTTCTTCAACAGATCGGCGGTTTTTCGCCGAGTTTTTGTCTTCAGGTTGCCTATCTTGATTATTCGTTGATTCTTACCAGTCTTCATAAACAGATTGAAATTGTTCCGACAAGCCGTGTCCATTACGCGTCGCAAATGCCGATGTTTCCATCAATTTTTGAGCGGAGCCGTCAAACGGAACAGCTTTTCCTTCGTTGGTCGCATCAGAAAAACTGGTTTTATAATATGTGCGCCAATTTTCTGGCCGTGTCGGCGGAATTTTGGGGGAATTTTCCGTATCTTCGAATGTACGCTTTTCTGGGAGGCCGTGTCGCCGGATTGAATCATTACGGTGCGCATAAGATTCGTCAGGAAGAGCTTGCCCGGCTTGCGATGGAGTTTGCACTGGAAGAAAAAGAAAGGAATACCGACGATTCTATTTTTTCCATGAATCCATGCAACGACCATCAGGAAAAAAGGTCTTGCCCCAAAGCGGCGTGAACGTACAGCGTGTCCGTTTGGGATTTTATCTGCAAAACGATTTTTGCAGCAGAATTATCATAGACAGAATTTATAAATTCCTCGTCCTTCGGTAGAATGGAAATATGGGAGAGATACGCCGCACACCGCAGGTTTTACTGATTCTGGCCGTGTTCAGTCGGCACGAAATATTGTTCAAGCGGATTCGTGAGCAGGCGGAACACCGGTTCGGTCCTGTTGCATTGGAAAGTCCGCCTTTCCTTGTCGATACGTTTACCGATTATTATGCCGCCGCAATGGGCATGGGACTGACGAAGACAATCTGGGCTTTTCGCGATCTTTTTGACCCCGGTGAACTTGCCGACGTGAAAATTCTGACCAACACGTGGGAGGAAAATGCCGCAGATACCGGTGAGTTTGATGAACCGCGTCCGTTGAATCTTGATCCGGGTTATCTCGACCTCGGCAAGTTGGTTCTTGCGTCCACCAAAGATCACGGACACCGCATCTATCTGCAAAAAGGAATTTTCGCGGAGATAACACTCTCCTACACACAGAAAAAATGGACGGCTCTCCCTTGGAGCTACGCCGACTATCAAAGCCGTGATGTGACGCAGTTCCTTGAGGATTGCAGACACTACCTTCATTCTGTGCGGTAAAATAAGGAATCATTGATTCCGATAAACTTCGGCAAAACGGACTCAATTGCCGAGGTTCCCTTCGATGTACACGTTTTGAGCGTGATTTTCGATGGAGACATCCCCTTTCATGGTGTTTTCGCTGATGATAGCGCGGCGGGCATTCTCACCGATAAAAATATGGCGTTTCCCTTTTTCCCAGAAGTCCGAGCCGCGAACCGCGACAGAACCGCTGTTCACCTGAATGGCGTGACGGCCTTCCTGTTTGGAATCCCACTGCATGAAAATACAGTCGGAAAAACCAATCAGTCCTTGACCGGAAATTTTGGCGATTTGCCGGCATGGTCCCCAGTAGGCGCAGTTGACGAAACGGACATTACCGGTGTTGGAGTCGCTCACCACGACCATTGTCGGATCTTCACCGTTCATGGCGACAAATTCACCGTTGGTAATCAGAAGTCCCATCGGAGCACTCTGCTCGACCAGCACCGCGGTGTGACACGCATCCGCACCGATTCCGAGGAAGTTTCCATTGCAGGCTCCGGCTTTGCTGCTTCCGAATTTATACCCGACATGATAACCATAGCAAAACGTATTGAGAACGTAATGCCAGTCGGTACGCTCGAAGATAAACGCTTCGCCGTTCTCTTTTTGCCAGCGGAGGAGTTCCGGTTTCATGCTCCACCACGGGTTCCAGTGGACATTTTCGACCCGTCCGATGTCATAGATGCCGTCAACATAGATGCCGCGCCGGAGAGGTTGTCCGCTGAGATTGCGAATGAGGGCACGTTCATTTTTCGAAGCGTCAATGGCATTGTACGGATTGAGCATTTCGACATCAAGAATGGCCGGATTTTTTCCTCGCATCGCCACACCCCAGGGATACGCTTCGGGAACTTTTTCCGGGTCCTGTTCGGGCCAATACATCACCACACCGCGAAAAGTACTGTTGGTGTTGAGTGTGAGGAACGGTTTCCCCTGTTCGTTGCCGCGGTCGGCGGTGATGAGAAAGGCGGTACCGTCATCACCCGGCTTCGGAAGTCCCCGGTCACGGATTCCGTTGTGAGCCGGAACCGATTCGAACATTCCTTTGAGCGTCACCGCTTGCGGAATGTTCAATTGACCCGCAAAAAGATACGTTCCCCGCGGGGCATAGACGATTCCTCCTTTGTTTCCGAAGGAATCAAGTGCCGCCTGAAATGCGGCGGTATCATCGGTCACGCCATCCCCTTTGGCTCCGAAATCCAGAACGGAAACGGTATCCGCGGCCCCGGCATAAGGCGTGATGGAAGCGGTTTTCTCCTGGAAATTCTGTGCCTGAACGGGTGTTAATGTTGTGGAAAGTCCGAGAAGGACACAACTGACAATACTCAATTTCATAATCATTCTCCTGAAAGGATTACCGGGTTAATTACAATAGTATAACATGATTATATTTCGTTTGCAATCTTCCGGCGGCAAATCAGGATGTATTCCCGTGTACCGGAATCGGCTCTCTACCTTCCTACACAAAAACTTTTCCACAAATCACCATCATGTTGATGTCTGCTTTGTAACCATTTCTTGCAACGGACATCCGCATCACAAGAACATCCAATGCAGGACTCAGGGGAGGATTCCATTATTCGAGAGCCTTCTGAAATTCCGTCAGATTCTGACACGTCACGGCTGTTTTGATAAGCGATTCAAGCCGTTCCCTGTCACGGATTTCAGGCACTGCCTCCTGAACCGTCTTGGGAACCTCACCGAAACGAGCCTCTATAAATGTCAGAACATTTTCAACTTTTCCCTCAATCCGACCTTTGAGAGTGGTGATATATACCTTACAACGCCATTAATAGCCCCTTTTTAAGTTTTTGGAAATTGAGTTTCATGAGAGTATCGAATTCGGATTGATAATCGGTTTCGACACGTCTCAGACAATCATTGATACCCGACGTAAACTCCTCGAAGGTTTCGTAGTAAATATTGTACAGACATTTCTTCTTGACCAATTTCCATAACCGTTCCATCCAATTCAAATTCGGGGAATAACTCGGAAGAAATTGTAACGTGATTCCCAACTCCTTCGCCAAGCCTTCCACGAGTTTGCCATGTTGATAACGTGCATTGTCCAACACGATTACGATTGGTTGCCCCGCCTATTGAACGGACAATTTTCGCAACATCTCGCATACGGTTGTCGCTGTTGTAACCGTCGTTCGCAACGACGGTCAATTGTCCGCTGATCGCGTTGTAGGCTCCCAAAACATTCCAACGTTTTCGTCCCGAAGGACTGCGAAGGAAGATTCGGGTGAAACACCATAAATAACCAAGAAACGCCGCTTGGATAAAATGGACTCCGTCCATGAACAACAACACCGTCTCACCTGATTTGGCGGGAATGGCCACCGTTTTACGGAATTTCATTCCGTTAGGAATTGTCTAAAATTAAAGTTGACAAGTTATACTGGATTGCGACGAATTGTAAAGTTCCATTCTCCGTGGAATTCGCATTTCAGGATATTGATTGATTCGAATTCTTTATCCGAAACGACAATGCCCCTTTTTATATTCATTTTCGTCCAACACGCAACGAATGGAGAGTCCTTTTTCGGTTTTTGTTGCACCGATTAAGTTGACGATGACCGAGGCACTGATCAGCGGAATACCTTGCCAATTTTTGAAGCTCGAGTTTCCAAAGTCGATTTTGACTTCCGTTACTTCCGCCGCCATCTGCGGTAAGGATTATTTTTTCGGAATGGGAATATTCTAAAATTCCCTCGGCGTACCACCCATCTTCTGATGGATTCGACCGCAAATGCCGCCGTATCAGAGCTTAATCCGACATTATTCACAAACCCTTGATTTTTATAAATATGATACACCCCAAACGGTGTCGCTTTCCCGGGTTCTTTGATAGGAAAATCGTGGTCGAGAACTTCTATCGGAGTTTGACGCTTCTGATAGGTTTGTCCTTTGTTCTTGAAATTTCCTATGTTTTCTTTTTTC
>JAISQK010000317.1 GCA_031274255.1 Planctomycetaceae bacterium
GCGAGTTCCAGAAACAAACGCAGATGTTCGCGTGATTCGTCCGTCCGGCCAAGCTGATGAAGAAGCATCCCCAATTGAAAGTGAACATCCGCGTAACCCTCATGAAAATCAAGTGCTCCTTCAAACGCACTGACCGCGAGTTCCGTTTCGCCCATTTCCGCGAAAAGTGCTCCGAGTGCGGCACGGGCTTCCACAAAATTTTCGTCAAGCTCAATCGTCATCAGATACCGCTCGCGTGCCGCCGGAAGTTCCCCAAGTTGATAAAGAAGTCCCGCCATCTGAAAACAGGACACGGCATCCGGTCCGCCGGCGGCAAGTGCGGCACGGTAACAGTCGAGCGCCCCGGCGATGTCCCCCTGTTCCTCTTTGCGGACGGCCAAATCACAAAGCGGCTTTTTGCCGGTCGGAAGTTCCGCGTCGTCTGACGGCAAGGTCTCCCCCAGAGCCTGATCAAAAAAGGACGACGGTTCCGCCTCGGAAATCACTGACTCCAGAGGCTCCTCGTCAAACGAAAAGAGTTTTTGTCCGGCAGAATCAATGAAGACGCTGTCCTTGAAAATCCTGAGACTCTTCCCGTCAATAAAGAGGTCCAACTCTGCAAGCGGTCTTGCCGTCTCGGGAAAAAGCAACTTCAGGGATTCGATTTTCCGGGCCGCGGCGTCAAGAGAAACATGATTTTTCGTGAGCTGTGTCAACCGTCTCGCAGCGAGGATTTCCGTCTCATCGTAATAGGCAAGATTCCCGACATGCGCGACCGCGTGCAGAAGACCGCGGCGCTCCCAAAGCCGGATCATGTTCGGTGATGTCCGGACGAGTTCCGCCAGCATGGCCGGTGTGTAGAGCGAATGCGTATTGACCGCAGTACCCTCCAACAGCGTAAGAAATTCCCGTTCCGTAACGATTTGCAGTGTCCCCTGTTCAAACATGTCACGGGTCAGCTCATCAAAGTCAAGCTGCCGCGATTCCCGTTCACCGAAAACGACAAGATCAACCGATTCCCCCAGTTTGGAAACGAGTTTTGCCCCTTGTTTCTTCAGCAGAACTGCCGCTTTACGCCGCGGCATCCCCTGAAGTTTCCCCTGAAGGAAAACAGTCTTATCTTTAAGCGGAGTTTTCACTGTCGTTTCCATTGGTTTGAGGAGTCGGATGTTACCCGATGATTTTTCGCCAGCGTTCGAGGTTCCACCGGACTTTTTCCTCCGGAGTCATTTGGGAAAAGTCCGGCAAATTTCCTCCCGAACCGGTCTTCGGCACTTGCCCGGCTGTCTTGTGTTTGAAGTTGCTTTTGGCCGAGTAACTGTCACTCGTTTCCATGTGTTGAAGGTCGTCTTCCAGCGGAAGCCGCGGTGTGATGTTGAGCCGTTTCAAATCCGCGTGATACGCTTTCACCGCTTCCACCGGCAAAATCCGGTCATCGGCAATGGCCCGAAGGTAGTAAATGAACGAAAGCTGATGTTCGGCGTTGTTGATTTTCCGACCGTAAAGAGCCACCCTTGCCCCGTATTTTTTCGCCTCCCAAAGCATCTGAAACGCGTCAAAAGTGGTTCCCGCCGAGCCGCCGAGGATTCCGACAACGAGCGAACTGTCGTATCGTGCCAGGGCTTCCATCGCTTCCGGTCCGTAATAGGGAATCTTGAGGAAAACCGGACGTCCGGCACTCGTGACCCCGGCCAGTGTCCGCACAATATGATCGCTGACAAATCCGGCAATATTTTTCGGCGTACTCCCGTTGCGGACATTCGGACTGAAGACTTCGAGAAAATGACGGAATCCTTTGGCCTCCGCTTCCAACCGGAACGCATTATAAGCGGTGAGTGAATCCCAATCATGCTGCGTGTCATTATTGTAGGTGATTGAGTAGAGACCGAGGTCGGCTCCCAACTTCCGCTCTTCCGGCGTACACTCCATTTTTCCGCACATGGCGTGATTCAGACTGGCACTGCGGAACGGTCGGGAATGGTCGGCGGCATAACTGACATGACTCCCTGCAAGCCAGATGTCGGTGGTGTCGTTCGCCCGAATCGCCGGAGTGATGGCGGTGCCTTCGAAAAGACGCTCGCGGAGGGTCAACACTTCATTGGTACTGGCACTCATCAGCACGATGTCAACCAACCCTTGCGCAACGACCTCCCGAATGATTTGACGGTAATCGTCAAGCGTTCGGAACATCGCCTCATGACCGTAATGCTCAGGACTCTGCCCCGGCGCGGAAATTCCATAGGCCATGTCCGCGTCTTTGGCGTCGGCGAGAATGAAGTCCCGGCAACTGCGGTCCAAAAGAATACGGCGAAGTTTGACATCAAGCGATTTTAACATATTAATTCCCATTGACTTACCTCATCGGCCTTCCGCGATTCCGCTCAAAATCGAATCCATTCAAGGCAATGCTCGGAACGGTCATGCGGCGTCTCTAAATCCTTTCATCCATTTTGACTCTTCTGATTTTACCGGAAAACACCGGCGGCAGTGACTTGGCCGGAGATTAATATTGGATATTTAACATTAATGATCGGAATCGTCAGGCTCGGCGGCAATGAACATGTCGGCTCCGGGAAGCGGCAAACAATGTTCCAGTGCTGCCACCCACGGAAGGAGCGAATTGTAAATCTTGAGCTGAATTTTTCGCACATTTCTCTTTCTCAACAAGGTAAAATTGAAAAACCGCAATAAAAAAGAGGAAAAATCGAAAGACCGCTGTGTGACAATTTTGTAACCGCAATCGATAAGGAACGTTTTGACCTCTTTCTGTGAATAACGGATGTCATCTTGGCTCTCTTTTTCCAAATAACATGACAAAATGCGATATTGAGGCAAAACAAGAAGGACTTTTCCTCCTGGTTGCAATAGTTTTTTGATACGGAAAAAGAATTTCTTTCTTTCTTCTTTGTTATTTGGAATATTGTACAAAACGACAGTGTCATATTTCCGCTTTTCCGCAATGGACTCGACCTCCGTTTCGGAATAGGGATCGAGTTTTTGTACGTCTGTCGTTTGGTTGCCTTCGAACTGATTCTCCAGTATCCGCAAATCCGCCGAATTTGACGCCGTGAGGGTCAGTTTTTTACGCTGAGGCAGATACCGCGAAATCAACCCTTCGCCGGAACCCATTTCAATGATTTGTGTACCGCAGTAAGCAGAAATGATTTTCCCGATTTGTTTCAGTTTGTTTTGTACATGATTCAATTTTTGCAGGACATTTTTGGAATTTTGTTCATCATAACAGTCATCAATCAGGCGGTATTTGAAAATCGTCCAAATGGCGCTGATACCGTCTTTCCAACCGATCTTCTTGCCGTCATTATAGTTACGCCCATGATAACTGATAGGGACTTCATAAAAAACAGCTCCCCGCTTGGCAAGTTTCGCCGTCAACTCCGGTTCAATGCCGAAACGGTTGGAGCGAAGCGGGATCGACTTGACCAGTTCGGAACGGAACGCCTTATAGCAGGTTTCCATGTCGGTCAGATCAAGACCAGTCATCCAATTTGAAAGATGTGTCAAAAAAAGATTTCCCAGCTTGTGGTGATAGTGTACGATCCGTCGCATCTCTCTTGTCGCAAATCTCGACCCATAAACGACATCCGTTAAACCCTCAACAAGCGGCTTCAAGACGGTTTGATAATCGTTCGGATCATACTCAAGGTCGGCGTCCTGGATGATCGCGAACTGCCCTGTCATTTCCTGAATGGCCCGCCGGATCGCCGCTCCCTTACCCATATTCACCGGCTGTTCAAAAGCACTGATTTCGTGATATTTCCTGCATAACTCCTGAATCACCAAAGATGTCTGGTCTTTGGAAGCGTCATTAACAATGATGATTTCTTTCTGAAGGTTTCCCGGCACGGACGCCGCCATCACACGTTCCACAATTCTCGCAAGATAAGACTGCTCGTTATAAACAGGAATCAAAATGGACAAAACCAGTGGGCTGTTAGGCATATGGAAGAGCAATTTGACTGATCATAAAAGATGGTTTCAATGTTGTATTACACAGGGGTATTATACTACGGAATTTCTAAAAGTTCAATGGAAATCCTTGTTGAATTATAACGTTTTTATTGATTGTAATAAATTGTTTGATTGTAACCGCCGATAAAAATGACAGGGATTATTGTAATTTTTCGTTATTCACGGCTTTTGAATGTCAACCGCTTTTCAAAAAACAATCAAGATTCTCGCCGCGTCGAAAACACAGGAGACGAATCATGCATTGCGTTCTGCGATGAAGTCATCGTACAAGCCGATCAGGATAGCGGCCAGTCATGCGATTGTTTCGCACAGAAATCAACAAGGACTCGCGGATCTGATCCGTCGGTTTGACGAACTTGATCCCGAACAGCGGTTGCTTCTTTCGGAAAACCGCTCGCAGTTGGCCCCTGTCCTTCGGAATTCTTTGCTGAGTGATTCGGCGGAAATCCATAAAAATGCGGTACTTGCGCTGGAAAAACTTTCTCCGTATGAACTCCTTCCGCAACTTCTGCGGTGCATTGAACAGGGAACACCATCGGGATACATCGGAGCCCTCACTTGGGGGGTGAACCTGCTGGTCAAGCGGTTTGTCGCCGAATTTGACGGGACGCGGCCGAAAAACATTTCCTATGGTCACATCCTTACCGAGTCGATCGATATTCTCCAAAAAGCCATAGGAACATGGCGGCGTCATGAACGGGAACTTTTTATTAACGTTTTTCTCAAACTCTACCCGCGAATGGAACAATGTCATGGGGAACTTTTGGAAATGATAAGTAACCCCAAACACCCGGCTTACCCTGTTTTTCTGAAAAAAATCCTTGAAAGCCGTGAGCCGGAAGTCTTACAGTTTGTCGTTCAATCACTCAGCCACACTTCTCCGCCGTCCTCGACGCTCGTGACGGTTGCAAGACGGAAGGATCGCCTCTTTTTGAAGGTTCTCTTTGAAAGTGTCGGCTTCAAAATGGACACATTCCGCGAAAATCTTTCTAAAATTCACCATTTTGACTGGATTGACTCCGTTACGCAGATTCTGAATGATTTGGCGGAAGGATATCATCGTTTTCTCGTAGAATTTGTACAGTATTCCGGGATTCCTGAAGACAAAAAACACCGCATTTATGATCAAGTGATGAAATATGGTAAATCAGACGGACGGGTTGCCGTCGTCGAAGCTCTTACTGACTTGCGTTCCAGTCTCACCGATCGAATGATTCTGGAACTTGCGGACGATCCCAGCCCCGACGTTCAGACCGCTGCACTTCTCCAACTGCGGCGGCGCGGTCTCCGTTCAGCCACTGAAAAATTGATGCAATATGTTGATTCACCGCATCCTAACGTTAAGAAAGCACTGTATTTAGAGCTTCCTGAGTTCCGTATGAAACGGCTCTTTGAAAACTACACCGCACTCACGGCGGAACAACGGCGGGCAATGATGAAGGTGATTAAAAAAATTGATCCGCAAATGAAAGGAGACATTCTCTGTGAATTGCGGGTCAGTGATTCTCAACGGCAAAATCGGGCTCTGGAGTGTATTGCGGCTTCCCAAATGGTCACGGAACTGGAAGACGAACTTATCCATTTTGCCAAAAATACTCAAAACCGCGAGTTAAAGATTCAGACGTTAAAACTCCTCGCTGCCGGAACCCGAAAAAGCAGCTTCGATTACCTGACTTCCATCAGCCGGCGTGATTCGAGTCCTGAAATCCGTGATCTTGCCCAAAAACTCCGCCAAATCCGAATCAACATCGGCACAGGATTTTAGAAGCAAGAAACGAAGGTTTATTTTATCACGAATCACTCTATTCTCTCATCATAATAGCAGTGAACAGGAATGGAAAGAGGGGAAATCGTTGAATCCATTGGCGTGAGTCTCAGTTCACGGGCACAAAACGCGGCACCTTCAGGATTGTCCACAGAGACGGAAAACTTGATAACCGTTTCGCCTTCGATTTGTCTGCGGGACATTTCCTGAATCGCGATTCCCGGTTCGACAACATTGAAATCAAATACCACTTCAGGATATTTCACGGTGTGAATGGTCGAATGTTGCGGCCGCGGGAACGGTTTTATTTTCCGCAGTACAGCGAATCGTCTGGCCGTTATACCCTAAACTTGACCCATAAAATCAAACATTTCCCTATAGTCGTAGAGGGTGTAGAATTTCTGTAGCCCCCGCCAAACTGTTTTGACGCCGGGCGGACCGTCGCTTGGGGACCGTCTGGGGC
>JAISQK010000363.1 GCA_031274255.1 Planctomycetaceae bacterium
TGGGTTTATGAGGCACTGATCCGGGTGATTCGGAATTCCAATCAAGCGGTCGGTGCGACGGACAATAATACGGCTGCCGTCAAACGGATTCAATCCATGTTGATCGGCCGGAATGCCGCAGAACGGTTGCGGGCACAGGACGTGATCTCGCCGATCGGTGCGCTGGACTCTGCGAGCAGCATGGGAGGCGGGCTGGAAGACATGATGGAGATGGGCGGTGATTCTTCCGGCACGGGAAGCCTAGGACCTTCCGGCATCATGGGCGGCGGGATGGATAGCGAAGGCGGTCTGGGGGGAGTCGCCGGCGATATGTCGATGCTTACGGAAGAACAGAAAAAGACCATCCTCTACATGTACCGTTATGTTGACGCCGAATTGAAACCGATGACCGCTGACACGGCACCGCCGTTTGCGGAATTTAATATGATGCCGGTCTGTCTTGATCTTGTCGTGGACCAGCGGCGGCTTCCTGAAATTCTTGCGGCATGTGCCAACAGTGAAATGCCGATTGACGTCAAAAAAGTGCGGATCAATCCCGGTGCCGGAAAAACCGGTGTTCTCCAGAAATTCCTCGCTTCCGGTGCCGGCGGGGAATCGGGGGGGCTGGGTATGGACGGCGGAATAAGCATGGGGGGTCCCGGTATAGGCGGCTCCGGCGGCATGATGGGGACGGGGGGAGGCCGTACCGGAGGGATGGGGACTGACGGCACGGGAGGCGTCAACAGTGAGTATCAGCTCGGCGGAAAAATGGGACCTTACGGACCTGAAGCGATTATGGTGGAAATCATCGGGGTGATTAACATCTACAACGAACCGAGCTTGGAACTCTTTGCCACAGGTTCCGATGCGAAAACCCGTGAAGCGGAAGCAGGAACCGAAAATACGGAGGGAGCCAATCGAAACAGTACCGGTATTGTTGTCGAGGATTCCGCCGGGACCGTAACGGAAACTCCGGTGACGCCGGTAACAATCCCTGATGCAACACCGGAAACAGAATCGGAAACAGAATCGGAAACAGAGTCGGAAACGGCTCCTTCGGAAAGTGAAGTGATTCATTCCGAAGAGGGTGAGGCTTCGGATGCGTCCGGTACGGCGGAGACGACGGGCAACACCGGCGGAGCGATCCCGTGAAAACCGCCGCATGGAAACCGCAGCCGGAATTTTCCACCGGCTTGAGTCTTGAAATCAAAAACCGCATACGGAAAAGGCGGAACGGAAATTTGACCACAGAACCATTTGACAGAGCGAGTGCAATATGAAAGGTAAAAACAGACCGGGAAACTTTAACTTCTTCTTCCTTCATTTCGAGAAGATTGTTATGGTGATTTTTGTGGCGGCGGCGGTTTTCTGCTGTTACCGCAGTGTCAGTCTGCCGCCGCTTCCGTGGAAGGCCCCTGATTTGAGCAGTGACGCGCAGAGGGCGGATCAACACATTGCGCAAAACGTGGTTCCTGTCGAGACCTTTATCAAAAAGCCGCCGATTCCTTATGCGGAGTACACTCAGGGAATCAAAGTGCCGGTGGCCGCGATGCCTTATGCGACTCCGGTGAAGTGGGAACCGTCTGTCTTTCCTGAAAAAGTTCCGCGCGGAGACGTGGCTCTTTTTGCGGTGGAAAAACTCGTGGCCACACCGGGAATCGGCGGGATTTTTATGAAACCGGAACAGTCCGTCTTTGGAAGTGCCGGCACCGCCAATACACTGGAGAGCGCCCTCGGCAGCAGCATGGCGGGCTTCGACAGTGGTATGGGCATGGGGATGAGCGGAGGAGCCAATATTGACCGGAAGCTTATTAAAGCGGCACGCTGGGTTGTTCTGACCGGATTGATTCCCACGGAAAAACAGTTGGCGGAATATCTCCGCGTTTTTTCCAACGCCACATACACCAATCCGATGGAAGACCGTCCCGTTTATGTTTATTACAAGGTTCTGCGGCACGCGCTCGGCGAAAACGACGCCAATGGAAATCCCGTATGGGAGAATATTAATGTTCTGGGGAATTTTGACAATGATATCAAAAAATGGCAGGGAGTCGGACTTGACCCTGTGGACACGGCGTACATCATTCCGCGGCTCAACGCTCTTTCCATTCCGATGGCCTATCCAGTGCCGTTGGCTCTGAACAAAATCTGGGGGAAAGAAGTGGGGCACCTGCCGCAAATTCCGCTCATGGCCGACACTCTTCTTGAAGCAATGGCCGAAAATCAGAGGAAAATGAAGGAGATTCTTGAGCAGAACGAAAAAACCGTCACGCCGGAAGACCTTGAAAAAGCGATCCGCGAAGCCAGTTACGGCACCGCGGCCTCCGGTCTCGGCGGCACGGGAAGCATCGGCGGTCTGGATTCCGGAAGCGGCATGTCGGGGATGGGCGGAATGAGCGGTATGTCTGGCATGTCCGGGATGAGCGGCATGTCGGGGATGGACGGAATGAGCGGTATGTCTGGCATGTCCGGGATGAGCGGCATGTCCGGGACGTCCGGCGGACTCGGACTTTATCTGCCGACGGATGGAGTTCAGCAGATGGTCTATCAGAAGATTTCGTACTCACTGTTCCGGTATTTCGATTTCAACGTGGAACCCGGCAAAACCTATCAGTACCGTGTTCAGCTCGTCATCAAAAATCCGAATCTGAATATTGATGCGAAATGGCTTGAGAAACCGGAACTCTCGGAAAAGGTCACGCTGACCACCGAATGGAGCGAACCCTCCAATCCGGCGACGGTCATCACTTCGTCGCGGGTCCTCGTGCAGAAGGTGAATCCTCTGCCGAGCGGACGCTATTGGGAAGGTCAAACGGCAACAGTGGCCTCCATCGCCTTTGACCTCGACGAACCGAATGAATACGTTGCTCCGAATGAAACCGCGATACGCGGACGTGTCCTGAATTTTGCAAAGAAAAGCGGCACAAGGTATGATCCTTCCGGATCAAGTGCGGCGGCAAGTTCGGAAATGAGCGGTATGTTGTCCGGCGGTCCGGGAGGAAGTGCCGGCAGCGGACGGCGGACCGGTACTCAGACCCCGAGAGTTCCTTCCAATGCGAAAGCGATGGATCACGTTTCCGGTGTTTGTGTGGCGGATATTTACGGAGGAAGACGTTTGATAGGGGCCAATGCCGAACATGTCATTCCGGGACAGGTTGTCATGATGTCGTTTGACGGCACCATCCAGCTTCAAACGGTTGACGGCGACTTCCATGAATGGAAACGTTACGATCCCGCGGCGGCCAAAGCGGTTCAAACCAACATGGGCATGATGATGGGCGGCGGATGAGATGCCCCGGCGGCAGCAGAGGATGGAAATCGTATCACCAAGTCCCGCAGATAATTGGGGGTATCGGGTCTTTATTCCTCGGACGGGATGTCGGATGTCGGAACAAGATTCCTGAAGAGTTCCTGCCAGCCGGACTCTGAGTAGATCATTTCCTCTTCAAACGCCCTGTCCTTTTGGAATTGCCGGAAGAGCCGTTCCGCCTGAATTTTGATTCGCTCCGCTTCCGTCATCTGTTTTTGCAGCGTCAGAACACGGATAAGCTGGATATACGCCTGTAACACATCAGGCGTATTCTGAAAACGGAGAATGGTGTGCCGGTTTTCCAATTCCGCTTCTTCGTAATGAGCGGGTCCCATATCAATCAAAAGTGATCCGAGCCGCAATTGAATATTCCTCAAAAGCCGCCAGTCGATTTCCGATAACGCTCCGGTTTCCGCTTTTTGCGTGAGTAATTTCCGCGAATTCTTAAGATATTCAACGGCTTTCCCCTGCATTTGGGAAATATTCCGGCGTGCCTGGTTTTTGACCTGCTCCATCGGAGAGGAAAGTTCCTCCTTTTTCAGTGCGTCCCATTCGTTTTGTTTGGAAAGAGCCATCAGATAGTAAGCGAACGCATTCCGGTCATCCTCAGGATAGAGCTGCATCGTTTCTTCAAAAATCCTTATTGTTTTCCGGTAATTGCCGCTGTCGTAACAGGTCGTCCCCATGAGAAAATAGGAATTTCTGTAAACATCCGCGGAAGGTTCCAAAATGCCGTCAAGATTTTCCTGTAATAAGACGAGGGCTTTGTCATACTCCTTTTTTTCGATCCAGACATGTGCCGTCGTCAGACGGACATCGGGAATCAGCGACTCTCCCGGATAACTTTCAAGGCAAAAGAGCAGTTCCCTGAGCGCTTCGTCCGTCTGTCCCATTTCGAAAAGCATGGTTCCGATATGATAGTGTGCCTGAATCTGTCTCAAAACGACATGGTTTTCAAGGTAATACCGGTAAAGTGCGATCGCCTCCTCGAAACGGCGTCCGAGACGGTAATACTCGGCACTGTTCCAGATGTTGTCAAAAAACTCCGTCTTTGTGAATGTGTGTTGGGAAAGTTTCTGATACCAGGTTCCCGCCTCGCGGAACATTTTTTCCATGTACCTAAGCCGCGGTTCCCGATTGACGCTCCCCGCGTCCTGCAAATGCGACTGAAGCGACTTTGCCCAGAGTTCGTAAAGCGTTGCATAAAAACGTGCCTGTTCTTCTTCCGGCATCAACGGCGAACAACGCTTCAAAAGGAGTTCCGCTTTCGCGTACTGTCCGTCGGAAACGAGCCTGGAAACGGTCTTTTTGCTGATGTCCGTCAGTTCCGCTGTGGAATTCCGCGGGTCCGTGTAATACCGCAGCTTTTTAATGTCGGTGATGGCATGACGGAGAGCCTCCAGCCCTGACTGCTCATCGTGATAGAGATACTCCAGATAAGCCCAGCGGAACTCCGCGGCCACCGCTTCCGCTGTGTCGGGAAAAGTACGGTAAAGCGTGAAATAATAATCTCTCGCTTTTTCGTATTCCCCCAGTTTTTCGTGACAATACCCGATCAAAAAAAACGCCAGCCGGTACGGATTCATCTGATCCGTGCCGTTGCGGAGCACCTTGCCGAATGTCTCAATGGCACTTCGGTATCTTTGTTTTCCGACTTGATGCCAGTAACGGATGATATTGCTTTTGGAGAACTCCCCTTCCTCTTCCTCGTCGTTTTGAGGTTTTCCTTCCGACGATTCATGACGTTCTGATGCGTCCGAAATTTCCTGTTGATAGACCACCTCTTTGAGGAGGTTCATCGGCGGCATTTGCGGCTTTTTCTTCGGAATTTCTTCTTCCTCCGGTGAAAGAAATTCCTCTTCCGGCTCCGCTTCGTTCCAATTTTCCATGAAGCGTTCGTTTTCTTTATGCTCCTGAACCCGCTTCAGGTCTTCCTCCGAGATGTCCAGCCTCGGACTGTTTTCCAGTTGCGCGGCGTGATCAAACGCTGTTTGCGCTTCTTCCATCTGAATCTGTCCGAAAACCAGATCATACGTGAACTTTTTATCGGTGTTTTTCGGAATTTTCTCAAAATCACTGACCGCTTCATTCAGCCGGTGAAGCCGCAGATAGATTTGTGCCCGCAGAAGCAGAGCGTCCTGTGTTTCCTCTTTCAGGAACGGAGGGGTTTTCATAAAAAGGTCGATGTCTTCCAGTGCCTTCTCAAGATCAGGTTGGGGACTCAAGTACCGCGCGTTGGCCAGATACCAGTGGACAATCCGTATATCGAAAAAATTCCGCCGGAGTGCCTGCGTCAATGCCGAGACCGCCGCCTCGAATTGATTCGTTTTGAAGTAACATTTTCCGAGATGGAAAAATCCTTCCGCGGCACGGTCTGTTGGAAACCCTATTTCCCGTGACTCCGAAAGAGCGTCCGCCGCCAAAAGATAAAAAGGTGTTTTCTCCTCTTCCGTGATCCACGCCAAATCCGTCAACCTGCACAACGCAACCCCGATCACATAATACGCCGTCGCCCGTTTGTTTTTTTCGGATTTTTTTGAGAAAAGCAGAACACTTTGCGCAAAATTCCTCGCCTCCTCATAAGCCCCCAAATCAAGTGCCGTCACAGCCATTTCCAGTGTGGGACGGCGCCATTCCCTGATCAGCAGCAATCCCCAAAGCACGAGGAAAATCACTCCGAAACCGATCATTCCGCAAGCAAGATTGAAGGATTTGAACCGGTTTTCTTCAATCCAAGTATGAATCCGGCTGAGAAGATTTCCCAGCAGCCCTTCTGAAGGAGACAAACCTTCCCCTTCTTCCTCATCATCCATGCGACCAGGACGTTTCCTTGTCTCACCATCATTTTTTGATGCCATTTTGTGTCAAAAATGCTACCGGAACGAAAAGGATAAAGTACAGAAATTCTTTTCCCTTTATCGGTAGCGGAAGAGGACAAACTCAAACGGAAAAATCAGCTTTTTCGTGTTTCTTTGGCGATTTTCACGAGATTTTCCGCGGTAAAACCGTAGTGTTTGAAAAGTGTACACGCAGGTCCCGACGCTCCGAACGTGTTAATACAGAGGATACGTCCCCGCGAACCGACATATTTGTGCCAACCGAGTTCACATCCCATCTCCACCGCCACACGAGCCGTGATATTGGACGGCAACACCGCCTCTTTGTAAGTCTCCGATTGCTGTTCAAAAAGATCCTGTGACGGCATACTCACCACGCGGCAAGTGATTCCCTCCGCGGTCAGTTTTTCGTACGCTTCAAGGCAAATTCCGACTTCGCTGCCGGTCCCGATGAAAATCAATTCCGGTTGTCCGTTTTCCGCATCCGCCAGAACATAGGCGCCCCGCGACACACCGGAAGCCGCTCCATATTTTGTGCGGTCGAGCGTCGGAAGGTTTTGCCGCGTAAGAACAAGCACCGTCGGAGTTTGCGTCGTTCGGATTGCCGTTTTATAAGCCTCGGCCACTTCATTCGCGTCCGCCGGACGAATCACATTCACATTCGGAATCGCCCGAAGGGAGGCGAGATGCTCGATCGGCTGATGGGTCGGCCCGTCTTCTCCGACACCAATGGAATCATGCGTGAAAATGTACAGTGTCGGAATCCGCATTAAAGCACTCAGGCGGATCGCCGGACGGAGATAATCCGCAAAAACGAAAAAGGTTGCACAGAATGTCCGAAGCCCTGAAAGTGTCAGACCATTCGCGATGGCCGCCATGGCAAACTCACGGATTCCAAAATGAAAATTACGGCCGGACGGCGTTTCCGCACTGAAATCACCGGCTCCGTCGAACTTGAGGTCGGTGTTGTTCGACGGGGCAAGATCGGCGGAACCTCCCAGCATCCAGGGGAAATTTTTCGCAATCTGATTCAGCACTTTGCCTGACGAAACACGGGAAGCCATTCCCTGGGAATCCGCCGGAAATGTCTCGATTTCTTTGTCCCAACCTTCAGGGAGCCGTCCCTGACAAATCGCCGAAAGTTCCTGCGACAGTGCCGGATGCTCCTTTTGGTAAGTCTCAAACATCGCCCGCCAGTCCGTGAAAAGTTGGGTTCCTTTGCGGAAAATCCCTTCCTCGAACATCTTATAGACCTCATCGGAAACGGCAAACTTCTCCTCGGGATTCATGCCGTAAGCGGTTTTGGTCTGTTTGATTTCCTCCTCGCCGAGCGGTGCTCCATGAGCTTTGTGCGAACCGGCAAGATGGGGCGAACCAAACGCAATGACACTCTTCGCAATGATTAATGTCGGACGATCTTTCGCGGCTTGAAAGGTTTCCAAGGCTTTCCGCATGGCCGGGAGATCATTCACGTCATTGACCTGCAGCACCTGCCAGCCGTAAGCGTCGAACCGTTTGGCGACATCTTCCGTGAACGCCAGAGAAGTGTCCCCTTCGATGGTGATTTTGTTATCGTCGTAAATCCAGCAGAGATTCGAGAGTTTCAGATGCCCCGCCAAGGAAGCCGCTTCGGAGGAAATCCCTTCCATCATGTCGCCGTCGCCGCAAACGGCATAAACTTTACTGTCAAAAAGGGGATAATTCGGCTGATTGTAGCGTCCGGCGAACCATTTTTCCGCTATCGCCATGCCGACACTTGTGGCGATGCCTTGTCCGAGCGGCCCGGTCGTGGTCTCAACTCCTGTGACATGACCGAATTCCGGATGACCGGCACATTTGCTTCCGATTTGACGGAAATTCCTGATATCATCGAGAGTGACGGCAAGCTGATCCGTCGCCTCACCGTTTTCGCCAAGCTGCCGGACACCGGAAAGATGTAAAAGCGAGTAAATCAACATGGACGCGTGTCCCGCCGAGAGAACAAAGCGGTCACGGGCGAGCCACCGGGGATGCGCCGGGTCATAGTTCATCAGTTCGTTGAACAGCAGATACCCCACAGGGGCAAGTGCCATCGGCGTTCCCGGATGCCCGCTGTTGGCGGCTTGGACGCCATCCATCGACAGTGTCCGAATTGTGTTGATTGCCTTTTTTTCCTGTTCCGTCATGGATAATGTCATGGCTTCTCCCAATAATCTGGTTGATGTACGAAATATCGTCCAATTGGTGTCAATTGCAGATAGAATAGACTTGTTCGGATACTTTCATTTCAATAAAATAACAAGTACGGACAAGCCAAATGTCCTGCATTTTCTTTTTACTTTACTTTATATTTGGCTCTTGCCTAGCATCTCCGGTTATTTTATCCGATTTTTAACACTTTCAATACACGAGTTGAAATTTTGCTGTTTTATACCATTGTGACATACTCTGCCTGAAATATCAATATAAACATATCCATCAAGAGAATCCAGTTTCTCCACAATCAATCCCTGAATCACTGATTTCATTTCATGCCCCGGTCGTATTTCTGAATGTGATGTACAAGAAGAGTTTTTATCAACTGAAAAACACCATGCATTACGGCAGCAAAAATAATGCCGAGTAATAATATCGTTAACATGTCAATCAAAACACCAATCAGTATTCCTGCACCCCATCCTCCCCAGTTCTTCATCAAAAATTGCAACGCGATACAAAAAGCGATAATGGAAACCATAAAATATAAAATCGCCGGCCAACGAAAAATGTTGCGTGTGAGTTGTGAAACGAAATTTTGCCAAATGACGGAAAAATTTTCTTCCTTTGAAATATTGAGATTGAAAGATGGAAAAAAATCCCGTTTTCCTATTGATCGTCCTGATAAAATAGACATGACGCGAATTCCAAAAAAAATACAGGTTATCACAAGGACACAAATACTCAAGAAAAGCCAACATTCAACATAACTATTAATGATAGAGGAGAAAGAAATACAGCCGACGAATCCATCATACCTTTGCAGATGTCGTACAAAAAAATTATGATCGAACATACGATAGCTTTGATAGTAGGTAAATGGAATAATACTCATGTAAAATAATGTGACATAGTCATTGATAAACATCCGCACAATTTGGCAAAAACATGCGAAATACCGGTATTGATAGAGCTTCGGAACGATGATATTGGCGACCACAAAAAATGTTACAATGATAACGATAAGAATGAGTGTTAGAGAATCCAACCATATTCAGTAGTTTGTAATTTCCCGAAGTGGTATTGCCGGTCGCAAGTTCTTTTCTGTAGAATGGTTGTATCACAAACCTTAACCTTTTTTCAGGAGTAAGCACGATGCGTCCGACAAGGAACAATTATCGACAATCGACAGAAACAGTCAAGAG
>JAISQK010000356.1 GCA_031274255.1 Planctomycetaceae bacterium
AGAAAAAGCGACAATTCCTCTTGACTTTGGGAATTGTCGCGTATAAAATAGCAGTCATCGGGTTGATTATGTGTCAATCTGCGTTAAATTTTCGTGAAACATTTTCGAAAAGAATCAAATCATTTTTCCAAACAGGAGAAAAACCATGCAAAAATTCACTTTGTGTCCAAAATGTCAAAATGGGGGGGGGGGTAGTCTGTGCCGATTTTCATGTTGCCCGATTTACTGCCCAATCTTCATCGGGTTTGACTGCCCGAATCGCTTTTACCCTTGTCGAGCTTCTTGTCGTCATTGCAATCATCGGGATTTTGATTGCTCTCTTATTGCCCGCGGTTCAGGCTGCCCGCGAAGCGGCGAGACGAATGCAGTGTTCCAACAACATGAAACAATGGACGCTTGCTTTACACACTTATCACGATGCCTGTCAAGCGTTTCCCGCGGCGCATAATCCGTGTCATGGGACTGGCACTGAAACATATCGACGTTGGAGTGCCACTTTTTGTCTCCTTCCGTTTATGGAACAACAGGCCCTTTTTGATGGCATCAGAACATGGCAAGCAGCAAACAAAGCAACGGCACAATGGCCGTGGAATGCTAATACTGCCGAGTTCACTGCGTGGAGGCTCAACACTGTTCTTTGCCCGTCCGACTCAAATTCCAAAAATGTCATCAACGCCGGGACCGGCAGCAATATTGTCGTCAGTTACGGGGACGGAGCCTGGGAAATTGCTGATTACAGCCATCTCAACGGCGGGGAGAATGACGTTTCTTCACGAGGTCTGTTTTATCCGCGGTTTTGGAAATCCATCGCGGCGGCTGTCGATGGAACAAGCAACACCATTGCCATCAGTGAAACCGCGGTTGCCCCCGTATCAGGAAGTAATCTGATCAAGGGAGGGATTACCAGTGTCGCATTGGAACAAGGGGATGCGACATCGGGACGTTCCTACAAACCTTCCCTTTGTATGGCGGTCAAAAGCGGCAGCACCTTTTCCAGCACAGCCGGAAGTTACTGGCGCGGCACTCGTTATCTGGACGGTATGGTTTTATATACCGGATTTAATACCATCATGCCGCCCAATTCTCCAAGTTGCATGCCTCAACCTCCAACGGAAACCCGCGCGGGACTTTATACGGCGAACAGCAATCACACTGGCGGAGTCAACTGCGGACGGGCGGACGGTTCCGTGACCTTTATCTCCGACACGGTGGACACGAACGGACTTCCCGATGCTCCGCAGGGCCGATGGCTGACCGGTGAAAGCCGGTACGGTGTTTGGGGAGCGTTGGGAACACCAGCCGGCGGCGAATCGAAAGCATTGCCCTAGGTCGCGGCCCGCCGGAGGCATTTTTCCTGAACATCCGAAAAGGAATTTTGAGGTTCGGACGGGAGAGTTTGTGCCGATTATGACGGAATTGCGGTCTTTTTCCACCCAAACAGAGGAAAAAGACACGTGTCCGAAGGGAATTTTAGGGCGGAAATCGGGAATTGACGGGGGGATTTTGCCTCCGGCGGCCAACGCGAGGGCGTTGGATCCCGGTAGGCTCACGCTCACTTCGTTCGGTTCGCCGCCAAATAGAAAATCTTTCCATTTGGAGGCCGAAGGCAACTGCGATGGAACGGCACGTTCCCCCGTTCGCGTTGCTCACTGGAGTCCGCGAGCGGAACAACGGGAATACTGCCGGAACAAAAGAAAAGCGACGGGAAACATTCTTTATTGAAAGCGACCGCCTCAAAGAGGTCGGGAGTATACCGGGATGCAACGTCCGCACGTTGCCCCGTCGCGGCTCGCGACCGCTGCTGTATTTTCACATTACATTTTTTAAAAGGAGCTTTTTTATGTTTCGCATTCTTTTTTCACTGACCTTGTTTTACACGTTGTTTTCCGTTTCAGGATGCAAGGATTCCTCAAGGCCGGAGGATTTGCCGAAGTTGTTTCCTTGCATCATCACCATTACGCAGGAGGGTAAGCCTTTGGAGGAGGCTTCCGTCGAACTTGTTGCGGCTGATCAGAACAACGCCAAATACAAATCTCTTTCCATCACCGACGCGGAAGGCAGAGCCGTCATGTCCACTTACGGATTCAAAGGGGTTCCGGCGGGAAAATACAAAGTCGCTGTGACAAAAACACTCACCGACGATGTTGTTTATAAGGAAAACGAAGCTGGCGGAAAGGATTTGGTCAGTTATAAAACATACAGGACGGTCGAACCGCAGTTTTCCGATGCGAAGACCACGCCGCATGAACTGGAAATCACCGGAAAAGACAAAAAACCCGAAGTGACGTTTGATGTCGGCAAAGCGGTCAAAAAACAACTGTAACGCTTGATGCGGAAACGGCAAGCGACGGAATTGGTGCGGAGCCGCATAAATTCAGTAAAGTTCCCGCTCAGGAATGATTTCGCCGAAAAGGAATGAAACATCCTCTTTTTTCACATCGGACACCGGAAGAAACGGCGTGCCGAACACCTGCAGCGGAAACTGGCTCCGTGCCATGAACAGTCGGATGCCGTACCGGGTTCGCTGGAACGCATGAATTTTATTCCAGAAAAAGAGACTTGTGCGGCCAAGTGTCGTGATTCGGATGCCGTCGCTCGAAATCCGGCAGTCGGTCGGAAAAATGAGACATCGCAACGACCAAAAAAACAGAACCGTCATCACTACGGTAAAAAGGAAGTTTTGCGACCTGTACCACACGAATGCAACAATCGCGGCAGCACTCAAAAAGAAGAAAAAACAGTGAAAAAAACGGTCACGAAGCGGAAAATATTGATATTCCACCACTTGAAGGATTTCAATCCCGGAAGATTTGTCAAGATGTTCCATGGGTCTCAATCACAAAGGACCGGTGCAATCATCAATCACTCGCTACACCCTGTTTGTTTTAATTATTTTAACCTATTTCACCGGTATTGAAAAGCGGTTGACTATCCGACGAGCGTTTGAACGGAAGTGAGTGATGTCAGGACACTCACGGGAACCGGTATAACGCTTTCTTCCGCCGAGGTCACTTCTTCATGATGATGACACGAATCGTCATTTTGTTCAAGTTCTCCACGCAGAATCAAGACATCCGACGGAGCTTCAATCCCGATACGAACCTTGTCACCGCCGAGGCGGACGATGGTCACGGTGACCGAATTTCCAATCTTAATTCTTTCTCCCTCTCTTCTTGAAAGTACCAACATGTGAACCTCCGAAATGTATTCCTGTTTTATCACGTTTCTGACATTGATGACCGGATCATCACTGTAATAATAACGTAAGTCCTACCGTTATTGTTCAAATTTTTTAATTTTTTTCCTGAATCGTGTCCAACAACTCATTATTTGTCGCGATAATCGGTTGAAGTTCAACTTGCTGATATCTTTTCCCTGTCGGTCCGTAGAAAAGGACACGGTTGTTGTCCTTCTCCCAAATGGCGGTCATCTTCACGGCACGCGGTCCGTGTAAACAAAACATCACCCCGCACGTGTCCCGTCCGCCGCGTTTCAGAAGTGTTTCCGTGGTGGGAAATGCATTTGCCAGGAGTTCATGATGTTCGCATAAGGTTTTGTACACAAAAAAACGTAAGTCGGAAAACGATCTGATCGCTTGATTGCTGACTGTAACCATAAAGTCGATAATCCGTTATCTGTGACCAAGCAGGTAAGTACTCGACTCTTTCCGCCGCGACGACCGTGCCGCAGCCTGACGAGCCTTTTGAGAGAATGACCTTCTTGTGAGCCTGGTGTGAGTTTTGAAATAAAACACGCAATTTGGATAAAATACCAAATCCATCATTGACGATGCCATTGAATATCGGCAACCCTACAGGACGACTTTTGTTGAAATAGCGTGTTTTCACGAAATGCGATTGATCGATAAACTAACAAATATCAAGGAATGGGATTATACGGAACACACACCTCCAAACGGCAAGAGACCGTAAGGACACAATGGCATACCGTCGTTGGAGCGTTTTATACCGTTTCAAGAAAAAAGAGGATCATGAAATTTTCAGGATGTGAGAATTGAAACAGTAAGGGAAACTCTTCCCGGCGGCACATCAAACGAATCAGAACGCCCTGATTTTCAACCGGAAATCAATCATCGCCGAAAATCCCTTCCCACGATAGGAAAACCGTGTATAATGCACGGGACTTGCTGTTTGTGATATCCGACGAGGAGGCCTCACCGTAGAGGAGGAAATACAGCAGCGTCTTCAAGAGAGACTCCGCAACGCAGAGAGACCGTCCTTTGTTGAGGGACAAGAGTGATCCATGTTCGACCTTCAAGCTCCGTTTCAGCCTTCCGGCGATCAGCCGCAGGCGATTGAAAAGCTCATTGCCGGAATCCATGCCGGAAAAAAATATCAGACCCTCATGGGCGTGACCGGTTCCGGCAAGACATTCACGATGGCCAATGTCATTCAGCGGTTTCAGCGTCCGACCTTGGTGCTGTCGCACAACAAGACGCTCGCGGCACAGCTTTATTCCGAGTTCAAAGCGTTTTTTCCGAATAACGCGGTATCGTATTTCGTCAGCTATTACGACTATTATCAGCCGGAAGCCTACATTCCGCAGCGGGACATCTACATCGAAAAAGACGCTTCAATCAATGAGGAAATCGACCGTTTGCGGCTTGCGGCGACGAGTGCCCTGGTGTCGCGGCGGGATGTGGTGATTGTCGCAAGTGTGTCGTGCATTTACGGACTCGGTTCGCCGAAAGACTATATGGAAATGATGCTGCACCTGCAAGTCGGCAAAATCATGGAACGTGACCGGATGCTTGCGAGGCTCATCGAAATTCAGTACGACCGGAACGACATCGCTTTTGAACGCGGGCAATTTCGTGTCCGCGGGGATTGCGTCGAGGTTTTTCCGTCTTATGAAGAGTTTGCCGTTCGTATCGAGCTTTGGGGAGACGAAATCGAACAGCTTGCCATTATCAATCCGCTCACCGGCGAGACGATTCAGCGGCTTCAGGAATTTTATGTTTATCCGGCCAAGCATTTTGTGATGCCGGAAGAGCGTATTGCGGACGCGATCAAGCGGATTGAAGCGGAACTCAACGAACGGGTCAAATTTTTTCGGGACCGCGGCATGATTCTTGAAGCCCAGCGGATCAGTGCCCGGACACGGTATGACATGGAAATGATGCAGGAAATGGGATACTGTCCCGGCATCGAAAATTACAGTGCCCCGCTTGCCGACCGCAAATCCGGCTCGCCTCCGGAAACATTGTTCAGTTTTTTTCCTGATGATTTCCTGATGTTCGTTGACGAGTCGCATGTGACGCTGCCGCAGATTCGGGCCATGTTTGCCGGAGATCAGGCACGCAAGAAAAATCTCGTTGATCATGGTTTCCGGCTTCCGAGCGCTCTCGACAACCGCCCGCTCAAGTTCGACGAGTGGGAATCCAAAGTCAATAAGGTCGTTTTTGTTTCGGCCACTCCGGCGCCGTATGAGATGGAACGGTGCGGAAAGGAAGTCGTGGAACAGCTCATCCGTCCGACCGGTTTGCTCGACCCGGTGATTGAAGTCGTTCCGGCATCAAAGCAAGTGCCGCATCTTCTCGAACAGATCAGGGAACGGACGGCCCAAAAGGAACGGGTTCTCGTCACGACACTCACCAAACGGCTTGCGGAGGATTTGGCGGAGTATTTCTCGAAACAGCAAGTCCGCTGCAGGTGGCTGCACAGTGAACTTGACGCTTTCGAACGTGTCGATTTGCTGCGTGATTTACGTCAGGGACATTTTGACGTACTGGTTGGCGTCAACCTGTTGCGTGAGGGGCTTGATTTGCCGGAAGTGTCGCTGGTGGCGGTCATGGATGCCGACAAGGAAGGCTTTTTGCGAAGTGAAACGTCACTGATTCAAACGATAGGCCGAAGTGCGAGAAACGTCAATGCCAAGGTGATTTTATATGCGGACACGGTAACCGAATCAATGAACCGTGCCATCAGCGAAACGGTGCGGCGCCGTGCGATTCAGGAGGCGTACAACACGGAACACGGCATCACGCCGGAGACCATCCGTAAAAACATCCGTGACGGAATTGAAACGGAAGCGGCGGCCCATGTTCAGGCCAACGCGGCGGTCGGAAAACAGGAGGACGACATCTTCATTACGATGGAGTACATCAATGAACTGGAAGCGGAAATGCTGGAAGCGGCGGACAATCTCGATTTTGAAAAGGCGGCGGTTTTACGCGACCGGATTGAAGAAATGCGGAAACATGTCGGCAAACGGACCGGCATGATTGACTTCGATAAACTCACACCGAAAGGACGCCGCGGAAGAAAAAGTCACGGCAGGGAAAAAGACAACGGCAAAAACAGCGAATCAACCGCATCAAAGAAGGTTCCCAAACCGGGGCAAACACGGATGAAATCGGGAGACCGGTCCGGTCGTGACAACCGCGGCGTCCCCAAGCCGGAACGTTAGGAACCATGACTCTGTTGAAATCGGAGTCCCGGATACCGAGGTATTGTCCCCCGATAGGTCTGAAGTTGCAATATTGATGTGCGCAGGCTGTTTTATAAATCCCAATGAAAATTGCTGTCCAAACGAAAAATGTAAAACGCCGGGAGAAAGCCGCTTTCGGCATTGAAAGATGTTGAATCAATTCAATACTAAGGAGAAACGGATGCGTTTTTTTGTGTGGGATAAAGATAACAATCACTTGAGGTTAATTGCCGTTATCATTCTACTGATCTTTTTGATAATTATTGGTCGCAGCTTTTTGCCAGATAAAAAGATTTCTTATCCCATACTGGAAAATGACTCAAAATACCCCGATATGGTTTATTTTTATGATCCGACATCTTTAATGCACCCGGACAACATGAAATTCACAGAAATTTATATTGCCGTCTGGAAAAATGGAAGAGTGATTTGGTCAGATGTTAATGATACTGATGAGATAGTGTATTATGAGTATTATTATTCCGAACGTGAAATCAATAATTTCTTTTTAAAATATGAAAAACTTATTGATTGGTCAAATAATGAGAAAGGATTATTTACATTTGATAGAGGAGTCAATGTCATCATCGTCAATACAGGATCACGGATTTTTCATATCCGTACAAGTGGAGAAACAACACCTGAAGAAGCTAAAAGCGGCAAAGGACTTATTGAAAAATATGTATCATTTTTTGAGCAATGGCATGAATTAAAACAAGAATTGTTAAATATTATTCCTAAGGAAAAAGGTGTACTCATAAATGGCAAATTTGCCATAAAAGAATATTGGTTTTGACAGGGTGTGCTTGTGTTCTTGTCCGGAAGCTGTTCCATCGTCGGAAAACACGGAGTCAAACGCTCCAACCGGTGAAAAACGTCCTTGAAAATTACGGCATTTTATGAGAAAAGATGAGAGTATTGCAAGGCAAAGTTGATTTCCTGTCAATTCCCTGACAACGACTTCGCATTGTCCACAGGACAAAAAGGATCACAAAAAATCAACTCCATGCCCATACCAATCGCTAATCCGTTCTGGCCGTCATTTTACGGCAACGGCGGTTTTTTGCCATGTTGAACTTCGTACTGAATGACAAATTTCTCCGCAAGCTCCGGGGAACAAATGAAACATTGCGACTTCGCACGATTGTGCTCCTGACACCAGTCGCCGTTCTTTTGAGATTCAGCGGCAACTTTGCTGTCACAAAGCGAACAGATTTTTTCCGGAACTCCATGTTCCACACACCAGCCGGAAACATCATGTCCGGCCTCGTTGACCGCCGCAGCGTTTCCGCCGGATACCGGCGGCGATCCGTTTTTTCCGCAGCCGACGGCCATTCCTAAAACCAGAACCAGCGTCAAAGCCGGTAACAACAGTAATACTTTTTTCATTTTCCGTTCCTTACCTTCAAAGTTGATCTGATTCAATCCGCCGAAACCGTTCCGGTGGAATTATGACCAGATTGATTTGTGTTTTTTCCGAAAACCGAAGCGTTAAAAATCATATACAAAACCCGCAGCACCAGAAGCGACATGATCATCGCCCCGATAACGCCGCCAATGACGACAGTGGCCAACGGACGCTGGACTTCAGAACCGACGCCGGTACTCAATGCCATCGGAAGAAATCCGAGACTTGCCACCAATGTCGTCATCAAAACCGGACGTAATCGAGTGACCGCAGCCTGTGTCACCGCCTGTTCAAGTTCCGCTCCCTGTTGTCTTAATTGCCGGACATAGGAAACCAGAATCATGTCGTCGAGTACCGCAACGCCGGACATGGCGATAAAACCGATGGCGGCCGGAATCGAAAACGGCATATCACGGACCCAAAGGGCCATGATTCCGCCGACCCAGGCAAACGGAATTCCCGTAAACACCCGTAAAGCATCCATCAAGTTGTGATAGGTGAAGTAAAGCAAAGCGAAAATCATCAACAGCGTCAGAGGAACGACAATCATCAGCCGGTTTCTCGCCCGTTCAAGATGTTCAAACTGTCCGCCGTATTCCACACGGTAACGTGCCGACGGCATGACAACCTGTCCGGCGATTTTGGTTTCGGCTTCCGCGACATAACTGCCGAGGTCGCGTCCCCGGACATTTGCCGAAATGGTGATTCTCCGCTGTCCCCATTCCCGCGAAATCGTAGAAGCTCCCTCGACCGTTTCCACCGAAGCAAGACGTTCCAGCGGAATCTGTCCGCCCGCAGAAGTTAAAACCGGCAATTGTCCGATCGCTTGCGGATTTCTCTGAAATGTTTCCGGAAGACGGACAACCAGCGGAAAGCGAAACGGTCCCTCGGCAATCTCGCTGACGGTCTGACCGCCGACGGCTTCGATAAGCTCCAGAACATCGTGAGCGGAAACACCATACTTCGCAATCTGCTCCTGCCTGACCCGGATTTGCAGCATCGGCTGGCCGGTCACCTGCTCCGCGGAAACATCGGCCGCACCCGGTATCGAATTCAATATCTGTTCCATCTCACCGGCTTTTTCAAGAAGAATCTCAAAATCGTCGCCGAAGAGTTTGACGGCGAGATCCGCGCGAACCCCGGAAGCCAGTTCATTGATCCGCATTTCTATCGGTTGTGAAAACCCCAGCCGCTGCCCGGGCAAGTCCCGTAATGTTTTTTCAAACAACAGCGTCAACTCCGCCTGGGTTCCCGCTTTTGACCATTGGGAACGCGGCTTGAGTGTGACGAAAAGATCCGTCAGCTCCGTCCCCATCGGATCGGTACTGATTTCCGCCGAGCCGGTTCTGCTCCATACGTTTTTCACTTCATCGGGAAACTCGGATAAAAGAAGCTGTTCCATTTTGGTGTTGTAGCGGATCGACTCGGAAAGGTCCGTACCGGCCGGCCGGACAACGCCGATGACAACGGCTCCTTCGGAAAGACGGGGAATGAACTCCGTACCGAGATTCGGAGCAATAAGGCCGAACGCCAAAATCAGAACACTGACCGCAAATCCCATCACGGCCGTCTTGTGATGCATTGCAAACTGCAGCACGGGATAATGGACCGCGTGGGCGAGCCGCATTAAAAACGGTTCCTGTTTCGCCGGTTTGCGGGGCAGAAGAAAACTTGCCAAAACCGGCATCAATGTCATCGACAGGATCATGGACCCCGCTAATGCGAAAATGACCGTCAATGCCATCGGGCGGAACATTTTGCCCTCGACCCCTTCAAGGGTGAGAATCGGAAGATAAACGATCATGATAATCAGTTCCCCGAACAGGGTCGGTTTTCGGACTTCCACCGCGGCGTCACGAATGATTTCCAGGCGTGTTTTTCCGGCTTGAGACGAATCATTCAGACATCGGGTGCAATTTTCGATCATCACAACCGAACTGTCGACAACAAGGCCGAAGTCAATCGCGCCGAGACTCAACAGACTCGCCGCAATACCGAACCGGTACATTCCGGTGAACGCAAACAGCATGGAAAGCGGAATGGCAAGTGCCACGATCATCGCCGCGCGGACATTTCCGAGAAACGCAAACAAAACGACAATGACCAGCAAACCGCCCTCAAAAAGATTCTTCCGTACGGTGTCAATCACAAAGTCCACAAGTTCCGTGCGGTCGTAAACCGTTTGAACCTGAACATTGACCGGCAGCGACTCTTTAAGAGACTCCAGTTTTTCCTTCATGTTCTTTGTGACACGGTGTCCGTTTTCCCCCATCAGCATAAAGCCCAAACCGAGTACGGCCTCGCCCTGACCATTGGCGGTCACCGCCCCTCGCCGGATTTCGTGACCAATCGCCACGTCGCCGATATCCGCAATCCGAACCGGAACGCCGTTTCGCGAGGCAATGGTGATTTGCCGTATCTGATGAATGTTTTCCGTCCGTCCCAGTCCCTGCACAAGCAATGTGCCGCCTGACTGACGGAGATTTCCGCCGCCGCTGTTGAGATTGTTTTTTTCGACCGCGTCAACAACCTGATCCAACGTCAGAGCGTATTTGACAAGTTTTTCAGGGTCGGGAAGAATCTGATACTGTCGGACATATCCGCCCCAGGTGTTGATTTCCGCGGTTCCCGGAACGGTCAGCATGGCCGGTTTGATTTCCCAGTCATGACGTGTCCGCAGTCCGGTGTCGTCCGTGACCTGACCGGTGATGAGATAGTTCAGAACTTCGCCCATCCCCGTTGCCACCGGTCCCATTTGCGGACGCTCAATCCCGTCAGGCAGCGAGACCGCCCCGAGCCGTTCATTGATGAGCTGACGTGCAAAGTAAATATCAATGCCGTCGTCAAACACCGTAACCACTTGCGAGAAACCGAATTTGGAAATGCTGCGGAGTTCCGTCAATCCCGGCAAACCGCTGATCGCCTGTTCGACAGGAAACGTGATTTGCCGTTCAATTTCTTCAGGAGCGAGTGCCGGAGCGATTGTGTTGATTTGGACCTGAACCGGTGTCGTATCAGGAAAAGCGTCGATGTCGAGACGCTGCAGCGCATACCCTCCCGCAATGCCTGCCGTCAACACACACAAAATCACCAGCGCACGGTGATGCAGCGAAAAATCAATGATGCGGTTTAATAGATCCATTTGTCTCAGACTTGCTCCATGATTGGAAAATTGCTGTGATTTTGTAAGTGACGTATCTTATCCGGTTTTTAATTTTTTTGGTTTAAGCGTGGCCATTGCCCTGAAGGGGCGATTTCATTTAGCCCGGTGCAGGTGAAGCCTGGGTATCGGTGGAAGCGATGCCCTGCCCTGTAAGAGCAGTTGAAATCATCGTAACCGTTCACGGGAGAAATAAGTTTTGTTTGTTCGTTCAGATAACTCATTCATGTTATCCGTCTTGAAAAAATTTCCGTGAACGGCTGCAAATCATCAATCCCAATAATATTTACTGTTGTAATCCAAATTGTACTGCTTAAAAAATTTTGCCAGTTCTTCTTCTAATGTCTCTTTTTTATGATGTTCCTTCTGCTTTGCGATATAATCTTTAACTGTTTTTATTTTTGAACTGCTTACGGAAAACGCCCCGTATCCGTTCTGCCACGCAAAATCTCTATATCTGTTCCCTTTGGTTTTTATCCAAACGCTGCTGCCATGTTTTATATTGCGTATAAAATCGGATAACGTCATTGATTTGGGAAAACCCGAAAGGATGTGTACGTGGTCTTCTGTTCCATTGATTAAAAACGGAACACCGCCGTCTTTTTTAATAATCCCGCCTATGATGTTAAACAATTCGGGTTCAATGGTTGCGTCTATAAAGGTTTTCCGCTGTTTGGTGCTGAACACGATATGCAAATAAATTTGTGACAATGATTGCGGCATTTTCGATTCCTTAAACTGCCCTTACAGGGCAGACACCTATTTTTTCTCCACACCCGGCGTAAGGCGAGTACGCCTTACGCCGGGCTAAATTCAACTGCCCTTTCAGGGCAGGGATTCTTCAATGGCATTGGGCTAAATCCGGGACATGGCTGTTTTCGTGACGACTCAGGAGCAGGAAAATCATGGGCTGAAAGCCCATTTTAATTTAGCCCGGTGCAGACGGATGCCTGCACCGGGTATGCGGATTGTTCCATGTCCTGCCCTGTAAGGGCAGTTGAAATCATCAATCCCGATAATGAGTTCTGTTATAAATCTGCGATAATGATTGCGGCGTTTTGTCTTTATTCTCTTTTGTATTGATATTCAATCCTCCGCACAGCATCCCGCACCGAGATTGGCGCGGAGCAGATGCGCGAGTAAAACGTTGCTTCCGGCGGCGGCAATCACTTCACCGGGCAGCACACCGGCCAACAGTTCGACATTCCGCCCGTTTTCCGCACCAATACGAACCTGCCGGACATGGAAAAATTTCGGCGACGTTTCGTCAAAATAGTTCTTGTCACGGACAAAAACAAAATGCGAGTCCGGGGTCGATTGAACCGCTTCTTTGGGAACCACAACGGCGTTCGGTTCCTCGCGAAGGATAATCCGTCCGGAGCCATACGTTTTATCGAGCAATAAACCGTCAGGATTTTCGACTTCCGCCCGCACCTGAAGCGTCCGCGTTTGCAGATCAACCGACGGGCTGATCCATGAAACCGTACCGCTTGTCTCCCGACCGCCGTTGTCAGGCTGAAAATGCACCGTCAAACCTTGCCGGATGTACCCTGCATCCTCCTGACGGACATTCAGCATGATCCGCATTTTCCGGGTGTCGCAGACGGTGAAAAGAGGTTTCGATGTTTCCGCAACCGTTCCGGCAACAACATCCGACGCAATCACCGTACCGTCAAAGGGAGCTCGAACCGGAATCAGATTCGCCGTTTTCGTTCCCGGAGAAAGCGTTTCCACGATTGGGACCGGAATGCCGAGAAACTGCAATTGTCCGGCGAGTTTTTCGGTGTCGTTGATTTCAAGACCGCCGGGAATTTCAAAACCGAGATTCGTCAGAAGCTGACAGGTTGAAAGCAAAGCGGTCTCCGTTTCCCGTAATGCCGATTCCGCTTCAAGCAGATTCTTTCCCGGTACGACACCGCTTGCACTGATCGGCTGCAAACGTTCGACCGTTTTCTTTCGCAATTGAAGCTGAACAAGATTCTTCATCAGTTCCGACTTGAGCTGCCCGACTTGGGAAGCGTCGATCAGTGCGAGAATCCCGCCGCTTTCGACTTTGCCGCCGGTTGTTTTGAAAACAGCGGCGACCGTGCCGGGAACTTTTGAAGAAAGAACACCGACATGATTCGGATCGAACACCAACTCTCCGTTGGCGGTCACAAAATCCGTCATGGGAGCTTCTGTGACAATGTCCACTTCGATTCCCGCCTTGACAACACTTTCATGACTTGCAAATTGCACCCGATGCGTATGCAGTGTGTTGCGGCTGTTGTTTTCCGCACGGGGCCTCAGCGAAATCGCCTGGAACGTGTCGTATTGAGGAAGTGACGGTTTATTTCGGGTCTGCGACAATTCCGGGTGATGCAGAACACATTCCGCCACGCCGTGTTCACGGCAAAATCCGAATTCCTTATTCCGGGGATATAATTCCGGATGGCACTCAAGACACTGCGACTCCGGCACAAGATGTTCGGAACACCAATCGTCCGCCGCGGCGGAGCCGGTTCCCGTGATTTCTGAAAATTTCGGCATTTTCCAGCCGGTATGATGTCCGAGAAACATCACGCCGCCGAGAATGAAAAACACGGCAATATTGGGGACCGCGTTAAAAACGGCCCGCCGGTATTGATGCTTGTGCCGGGCGGTTTCCAAAGTCAACTTTAGGGTCGGAATAGACATACGTACTCTCCAAAAGAAAAAAGGGCTCAAAAAATACCGTACCGCAAGGCAGACATTTTTTGAAGAATCGGATGAATCGAACAAAGCGGAACCGATAACGGCGGGGCTGTCAAATCCGTAAAACCGATTGGAGCAGATGCAGACGTACCGGAAGCCGGGACGTCAATGTCTCAAAGAAAAAGGCCGGGAAAACAGAGTCTTCAAACCCGTATTGCGGGAGAAACCCTTCCAACGAAACGCCTGCGGAAAATTTCAAATTCTCCAAAAACAGAACGGAATCCGCAGAAAGCTGACTGACCGGAGGCCGGGAAACATCCATTTGGATACATTGACACGTCTCGCCGCAATCCTTCGGAGAAATGTGCGAACGATTCACCGCTTCACTCCCGCCGTAGAATCCGGAATCACCGCAGCCACAGCAATCGCATTTCCCGGAAACCGGCTCACTTTCAGGAAGACGAGGCGATGACGAATCCTCTTCAGAACGGCAGCAATCCAGACAAAGACAGAAACCATTGGAACAAAAACAAAAATCCGCCTGCGGCAATAACAGTAACGGCAGCATCACGGTCATCAGTCCGTAAGTGATCAGGTTTCGTTTTGTTTGTTGCAGAAGCCGCATCTTTTTCCACTGCGAG
>JAISQK010000076.1 GCA_031274255.1 Planctomycetaceae bacterium
GACTTTTCGGTCGCACAAAATTTTGAAAAAACGAGTGTTTTTGAAAATGATCTTGTATTTCTTCCGTATTTTTGGCAAAATACCGTCAAGATCAATAAACACCGCCATATAAAAATCCCCTTTTCGATTTATGTTCGCTATCCTTTGTACTTTTTTGAGAGGTCTGTTGGCCCTCATCACCGGAATTTTTCGTCCGCCGTGGGGAGTTATCCTCGTGCTGACGCCGTTATTCCTTGCTGGGCTTTATGTTGCGTCGCAAGAAGGGCTGAAGCGTATTGAAAAACGATACGATGCGGAAGACCTTCACACGGCAACGCCGGAAAAGATGGCAGAAATCACGAAGCGGATTTCAAACCGTAAATTCGACGGTATTGTAACTCTTGTTGAAGGAATGACTTCCGTCAAATCGTCTGTCGCCATTGCCTGTTTCGAGGCACTTCAGGAACAGATTCAACTTTGGAAGGAGCTGTCACGGGAAGAAGCCGCTCTGTATTACGGATTTTTTACAGAGCAGCTTGCAAAAAATGTGGAAAAATTCAGTGAAACGCAGCTCGGCTATGCCGCGGAACTTTGCAAGGAAACGGAAAAAGCCATCCTCTCGCTGGGGCTGCCGGGACAACTGGAAATTGGTGTCCGGTGTCACTTTATTCTTTCCATCTGGAAATCGCATCAACCGGCTGGAAATCCGCAACTTATTACAAATCAGGGAGTTGTGAATGATGCAAACCTGAAAACCTCTTCAGGAGAACCGCCGCGAACTGTGGAAAGGTCACCGGAAAGCGGGACATTGGCAGAATTATCCGCAGGTCCGACGTTACAAGCACAATCAATGTCAGGAAGAATCACTGCTGAGAAAGAAATCTTTTCCGGTACGGAAAAAATGATATTTCCCAAAACATCGCCTTTTCTTGACAAAAAACTCCTGAACATTTCTCGCGCGGAAATGGACCGGTTGCCGACTCAAGACCTCATGCGGCTGCTGAATCACCCGATCTGGGAAATCGGACAAATTTCAGAAGAAATCCTGAAATCCCGTGACGGTTTTCAACAGAGCGATTTGAACCTCGCTGTTTGCCTGTATCACCAGGAATCACGTGTACGGATTTCACTTCTACGGCAATTACAGACGGCGGAAAATCTGGAATTGACGACTTGGCTTACCGAACTTCTCAAAGACCCTGACGCGGAAGTCCGTTACAGTGCGGCAGTTGCAATCTGTCAGGGAAATTACCGCCTGGAATCGCTTCAACCGTTTTTCCGAATCATCAGCCGCGACAGTGACCCGCGAATCACCGCTTTGGTCGCTCCGGTTAAAACAGCGAAACCTGATGAAACAAACATAATGAAATAAAAAACTTTTAATTTTATATCAATTTTCGAGAAAACACTTGCTTTTTTACATTTTCTAAAAAAAATAGGGAGTAGTTACTGATTGACGGCAATTGGACTTATCGATTGCCGTCACGGTTTTCCGTTTGTGTTTTGTGCAGTTCACCCTATGCAGAGGTTCGTGATATGCCCTTCTCCCGCTCAACTTTTTTTGAAGACATTCAAATTGTTCCACAGTTTGAACATCTTCGGTCGGTTTTGCTGAAAAAGGAGTATCAACATCATTTGAACAAGCCGCTCGCATTTTGGGTGCTTCCGACGGACCGGCGTCTTCCGCTGGCGTTTATGAACCGCACACTTTACGATTTACTCAACACGTCGTTTGAGGAATTGTGTCATACACCGAGCATCGGAGAGAAAAAAATACGTTCCCTGCTGACGATTCTGGCACGTGTGACTCAAACCAGGGAGGAAGAACTTCCGACACTGTTCCCTGAAGAAGAACCTCTTCCTTTCAAACCGGCCGAAACATTTGACCTCACAACACTTTCCGAACTTCAGTGGCAAAACTGGCAGCAAACAATCATCCAACACGGCTTCGACAGGGAGAAACTCGGACGGCTCTGCCCTAATCTTTTGGAATTGCCTCACGCCGTTTGGAACCGCACCCTCGGAAGTTATTGCGGCAAAACGCTCTCTGAAATGTGGGCGATGCGGACGCACGGCGAAAAACGGGTCAAAGCCATTCTCCGTGTCTTCCACAATGTTTGTTCCGTGCTGACCGGGGTCCATGACGCCAAACAATGGAAAATTCAGCTTTTCCCCCGTATTATCTATGAGGTGGAACAGTGGACTCTGAATACGGTCAGCAGCAAGAGTATTCCTCCGGGTACGGAATTTCAGACTCATTACACATTGCCTCTTCTGGAGCAGTTGAAACAGGATGCCGCCGAACAGATCGTGGAACTGGCGATCAACCGGATCGGACTTCACAACGAAATCACGAATGTGCGGTTGGCGGCGCAAGCATTGGGACTTGCACGTGCGCGGGTTTATCAGCTTCTCAATGAAATCAACGACATTTTAATGGTTCGCTGGCCGAGCGGAGCGTTACTGACCTCTTTACTGCGGAACAAATGTCTCAACGAAGCGGAGTTGCAGCAAGTTCCGGAAATTCAGTCGTTCCATGCGGCGGCGGAGTTGTTTTTTCCCTGGGGACGCCGTGAAAACACGACCGAAATTTGTTTCGGAATGCTTCGTTTGAGTCAAACATTCGAGCCGCATGAGCCGGACTTCAATGATTTCGACCTGCCGGAAGAGGAACCGCAGGACATCGCCCAAGTGAAATAGCAAGCCTGCCGTTGTCATCCTTTCCTTTTGTTTCGGCAACATGCTGCTGCACCGCAGGCTCATACTCACTTCGTTCGGTTCGCCTTCTGTTAGAAAATCTTTCCACTGGAGGCTGAATGGAACGCAGTGACCATGAGGCTATTGGATGCAACGGCACGTTGCCGTGCCACGCTGCTTGACTTCGGAATCGGTAAACCGTACAATAGAAAGTTGTGAAATGGAAATGTGAGGCGGTGGAAAATGAAGGATTCTTACAGTACGAACCCCAATGAGGAAACGGACACAATGGAAGACAAATTCCGCGACATTCTCGACCGGGACGAAATGATTCTTTGGTCGGGAACTCCGAATTTTAAGACATACATGCTGAGCGGCGTGCCGTTTCTGGTGTGTGGAATGCTATGGGGACTCCTTGATTTGGGGTTCATTATGGCAATAGCATTTATTGGTACTCCCGGACCTGCAGAAACAGGACCGCTGTTGTTTTTTATTGTGCCGTTTTTTGCTCTGCATTTGTTTCCCTGCTGGGGAAGTGTTGTGTACATGTTCTGGCTTTGGCTTTCGCACAAGAATGTGTTTTACGCTTTTTCCAACAAACGGATCCTCCTTCGGAGCGGCGTTTTCGGAACGGACTACCAGATCATTGATTACGACAAAATCCGCGACATTCAAGTGAACGTCGGTCCGATGGAAAAACTGTGCGGCGTCGGTTCGATTCTGTTCAACACTGGTGATGTGGGACACAAAGGCCGTCCGCGGTTGAAACGTTTTTACGGTATTGAAAATCCGTATGATGTTTTTCGGCAGCTCAAAGAGGTCTCGGTGGATGTGAAAACCGACTGGAATTATCCCAATGCCAACCGCCCTGAAGCGAACCCCGGTTATCGGACGGAATACCGTCCCAAAGAAAAATAAAAATCCCGCTTTTCCATGAAAGGAAATCCCGTGAAACGAAACTTGACCGTCATGTTGTTATGCGCTGTGTGCGGCATTGCCGGAAATCTGCGGCTGTTCGGGGACTGCTGGGTGCAACAGGGCAGACCTCTCAATTCGAAGGAGCCTCGTGTTACGTCCGTACCGGAAATTCCCGGCGGAAAGACGCTCACGCTGACCATTCTTGATGCCGACGGTCAGCCGCTTCCTCATGCGAAGTTCTCGTACTTCGGCGATCCCAAGCCGCATTCCGACAAAGGGCATCGTCTCTATGCCGAGGCGGACGGCAATGGACAATTTGTTATCCGTTTCAAACCGGATATTGTGCAAAGAATGTTTGAAATTCAGGTCGATCATCCCGGTTTTGCTCCGTACAATGCGCAGTGGGAAAACATCAAAATGGATCCCGGTTCCTGAAGAGTTTGCGGTCCGGCTGGAAAAAGCCGTGACCGGCGGCGGAATCGTGTTCGACAACGAAGGCAAACCGCTTTCCGACGCCGATGTCGAATTTTGCATTCCCTGGAAAAACCGCAGCCGTACACCGCAGATTTGCAGTTACCGTGTCTGGGTGAAGACGGATGAAAACGGCAAGTGGAGTTTCGACCTGCTGCCGCCGGAAATGACCGGTGAAACGATTCATTTCAGCGTGTCGGGCAAAGGATTCATGCCGTTTGAAACCTCCCTGCCGCTGTCCGTTTTTTTGCCGGACCAAGACGGTGTTTTCCGGCAGTCCGTCCGCATGGACGAGGGAACCGCCGTGAAAGGACGTGTCACGGACGAATCCGGCAAACCCGTTTCCGGAGCGGTGGTTTTCAGCAATTACATGGAAACCCGCAATGACTCCGTGACCAAAACCGATGAAAACGGCGAGTATAAAATCGAAAATCTCCCCGAAAGTCAGGACGCCTACCTTGGTGTCTGGTCGGAAGGAAAGATGAGCGTCATTCAGGATTTCACGATCACCAAAGCGTCGCCGCCGACGGTTGATGTGGTCATGAAACCGGCGGGAAAACCGGTCAAAATCAAAGTGATTGATCCAAAAGGGGAACCCGTTCCGAAATTTTATATTGCCCTTGAACGTTGGGGAAAGCACAGACTGGTGAACGGCATTGTCCTTCACGGCAAAGAATTTTGGGGAGTCACCGACAAAAACGGCTGCTGGGTCTGGAACGAAGCCCCGGACACGGAGATCGTTCTCGACATGCTCATCGCCGGCGGCAGGTACATGGATTTACGGAACAAAACGGTCATTGCACGTGACGAAGAATATGTTTTCACTGCGTCGGACGTTCTGAAGATTTCCGGCCATGTCACCGACGTGGAAACCGGAAAGCCGGTTCCGGAGTTCAATGTTTTTCTCGGCATCAAATCCAAAGATGAAAGTGAAATATCCTGGACAATTCAGCCTCACGCGGGAAAAGACGGTGTTTATTCCATCAGTGAAACTTTTGACTATTGGCAGTTCTGTGTCAAGATTGAGGCGGAAGGTTACAAAACAGAAATTTCGCGGAAAATCCAAAATAAGGAAGGAACCGTTACGATAGACATTCCGCTCAGGAAACTCTCTGCGGAAAAACTGTCGCAAACAGTGCACGGAACGGTGTTCACCCCGGACAGCAAACCTGCAAAGGAGGCTTCTGTCGTTGTCGGATTGCCCGGTTTTCAGCATTGTCCGCAGATTGAAAACGGAAAAATTCAATTCCGTTCGGATGCGTATCTCGTTCAAACCAAAGCCGACGGAACATTCCGGTTTCCCTACATTGACTTCAAAGCGGAGCGGACCCGCACTTCTCTTCCTCCTCCGGAAACGAAGGCTGATGATTACTTTTTGTCTATTCTGCATGACTCCGGTTTCCGAATCGTCACGCAAAAGGAATATGAGGAAACCGATCACGCGAAGCCGGTCACGCTCGAAAAATGGGGGCGGATCGAAGGGATTGTCAAAAGCGGCACCAAACCGGCTGCGGGGGTGACGGTACAATATTCTCCGAACTTCTCCGTCGCACGGTCCACCTCGGAACTTCCCGATTCCCTTCTTTTTCATCCGCATGTACTTTGGTTCAATACCGCAACGAGTGACAATGAAGGCCGTTTTTCCATTGAAAAAATTCCGCCGGGTTCAGGACAGATCCTGCAAGGGTTTTCCTCCGAAGATTATATTGATTTCGGAAACAGTATTGATGTCACTGCCGCCGCCGGTGAAACGGTTCATGTGCAAATCGGCGGTACGGGACGTCCGGTCATCGGAAAAATTCCGCTTGAAGACTATCTTGACAGGAATCGGTGCCGGATCAGTTGTTATTCCGCCGCGTGGGAATTGCCTGAAGATTTGCTGAACGGAGTGAAAATTCCTGAACATTTCTTTAAAGAAACCGATGTGAACAAACAGCTGTCACTTATTGATGAATGGATAAACACAACCGATGAGGGAAAAGAATATCAAAAAATGATGCGGCGACATGCGGATTGGACACAATTGCGGGAAAAAAGTCAGCAGTTTGCTGTTGTTGCGAAAGAGGGAACGTTCCGAATTGACAATCTGACGGAAGGAGACTGGATACTTGAAATAAGCATTTTGTCAAAACCGCAGGATACCGGAAACGGGCAAAGCTTTGTCAGTATACTTGGTTATCTGACGCACCGTTTCAAGGTGGATTCCATTCCGGGCGGCGTTTCGGACGAGCCGCTGGACATCGGAATGTTGACGCCTCACAAATCAGAACGGCGGAAACCACTGATTCCGCCCGGCGAAACCGCTCCCGACTTCGAGGTTACGCAGGTTCTCCCAATCGCAGAGGATTCGCCGGAACAGAAACAGAGTGATGCCAAACTCAAATTGTCCGATTATGAAGGGAAGTATGTCATTCTTGATGTCTGGGCAACGTGGTGTGTTCCATGTATTGCCGGGATGCCGGAACGGAAACGGCTTTACGAACGGATCCGAACAGATCCGCGATTTGTGATGATCAGTATCAGTATTGATAACACGGACGCCATGGACAAGGTCGGGAGATTTGTTGCGGAACAGCAGATTCCCTGGTTTCACGGCATCACAGACAGCGACTCTCCCTTCAAGAAGGATTACAACATTCATGTAATCCCTGCGGTTTTCCTGATCGGTCCCGACCGGAAAGTCATCCTGAGCAATCCGTCTGTCGAATCGCTGAAACAAAAAATTGATGAAGTGAGAAAACAATGATTGACTGGAATAAAAGACCTGCACACATGCGTGTAAAAAAGCAGAATGAACCCGCTTCGTCCGATAAACTGACGGAAATGAATTACCCGCACCCCCTGTTAAAGAAAGTCCTCTAATGTTACCTGTTCCTCCGGCGTGCTTATTCTTTAGTTTTCTTAGGAAACGTAGAAAAATAACTTTGACACTTCATCAAGCATAACCTCTCCAATTTTGGTGATTATTGCGATCGACTGTCAACTTTAATTATCTACACTTCCTTATTGCGTTTATTCGGATTTTTCCTATAATCCTCTCTGTTACTTCTTTACTTCGTCCCTGGAGGAGTTCCAATGTCCCGCTCTGTTTCCACCGTTGGCGGTTCCGACAAACGGAACAACCGCAGAATATTTTGAAAACATAACTTTTATCAGAAGATTAACATGTCTGTAGAACAGGAATTCAGGCAGCGTTTGCAATTGTTTTGCGATGATGTCGGAAAAATTGAAACAGAGATCGGACGAGTCCTTGTCGGTCAAAAAAGGGTTGTACGGGGAGTCGTTATCGCAATGATCGCCGGAGGACATGTTTTACTCGAAGGCGTACCCGGACTTGGCAAAACGCTGCTCGTCCGTACATTGGCCGAAACGGTCGAGGGGAATTTTTCACGAATCCAGTTCACTCCGGATTTGATGCCCGCCGACCTGACCGGAACGAACATCATGGCGGAAAGTGTTGACGGCGGACGGCATTTTCAATTTCAGCCGGGACCGGTATTCAGCAATATCGTTCTGGCGGATGAAATCAACCGTGCCACACCGAAAACACAGGCGGCCTTGCTCGAAGTGATGCAGGAGCATTCCGTTACAATCGGCGGAACGACACATAAACTCAACGGGTTGTTTTTTGTTCTGGCCACCCAAAATCCGCTTGAAATGGAGGGAACCTATCCTTTGCCGGAAGCGCAACTCGACCGGTTTTTCTGCAAAATTCTCGTTCCGTTTCCCACCGCCGAGGAATTGATCGGAATTCTCGACCGGACCACGACAACGGCGACACCGAAGATTGAAGCAACGTTTCCCTCTTCACGGGTTCTTGAAATGGGACAGATTGCCCGCGAGATTCTCGTGGCCGATGAAATCACCCGTTATGCTGTTGACATTGTATTGAAAACACATCCCGACTCCCCTGCCGCTCCTCCGTTTGTCCGAAAGTATGTCCGGTTTGGAGCCGGCCCGCGCGGTGCCCAGTCGTTATTGCTCGGAGCGAAAATCAATGCGCTTCTCGACGGACGTTTTCACGTTTCCCGTGAGGATTTGAAATGGATCGCCCCGATGGTGCTGAGACATCGTATCATTCTCAATTTCGAAGGTCAGGCGGAAAACATTCCGACAGATCAGGTCATTGAAGAAATCAACAATTGAATGTCTATGTTTGATTCCGACTTTATGAAAAAACTGGAATATCTCTCGCTGGTTTCGCGGCGTGTTTTCCGGGGACTTTTGCTTGCCCGGCGGCGGACGCGGCAGCTTGGGGGAGGCGTTGAATTTGCCGGTCACCGTGAATATCTTTTCGGCGACGATTTGAGGCACCTTGATTGGAACTTCTACGCCCGGTCAGGAAACCGGTTCATCAAACGTTTCGAGGAAGAGGAAGACCTGCATGTCTACCTTTTTCTCGATTGTTCCCGAAGTATGCGGACAGGAGATCCGGACAAATTTGATTATGCGAGGCAAATCACGGCAGCCTTGGCGTACATTGCTCTTTCTGACCTCGACCGGGTCAGTGTTGTTGCCTATTCCGACCGGATCAGGGAAATTTTTCCACTCACTCGCGGAAAAGAGCATATTGTCAATCTGTTGCGATTTTTGGAGCATTGTCAATCGGACGGTGATGAAACAAACCTTGGTAAGGTCATTAATGATTTTGTTCATCGAAAACAGCGTTCCGGTCTGGCCTTTGTCATCAGTGATCTGTTCGACAAACATGGTTTTCAGCCGGGACTTGATTTGCTCAGATGTCAGCAATTCGAGCCGGGAATCATTCAAATTCACGACGACTCCGAAGCGGAACCGTCTTTGCGCGGCGACTTTCGCGTGATTGACATTGAGAGCGGCCAAAAACGAAACATCACTTTTACGGAAGCCATGTTAAAACAATACAGGAAAAGATTTACCGGTTTTCTTGAGCAGGTGAAAAAATATTGCGTCGGAAATGGTTTCGTTTGTACTATTTCACGGACTTCCGTACCGTTTGATGAGTTGATTCTCCGAATGATGCGTGAAACGGGAGGTGTCAGGTGATCGAAATATTGAATCCCCCGGCATTGGGGTTGACGTTGGCAGACTCGAACGAACCGACCATTGATGTCGCAAAATAATTGTCCCTTTCGGCGGAAGGCGGTCCTCTAATCAGGAAACCATTTCTCCGAAAGACAACTTCCGTTTCACTTTGGAGCAGATTCCAGTTTTTTCAGCAGAGCTTCGGCGTCGTTTTTTTTGAAGAAGCTGTCATTGTGGTCCGTTGCTCTCTTCAAAAGTTCAACGGCCTCCTTGTTTTTTTCCTGTGAGGCCAGAATTTCCGCCAAAAAATAAAGTCCCAGCGGATTCAGTTCCGCGGCATTTTGCAACAGCGAAGGGGTCAATATCTCCACTTCGGCGAGATGACCGGTTTTCTGACAAATCCACGCCAGCACCGCCACCGCATTAGCCGGTTGTTGCGGAGAATTTTGCACAATATCTTTTGCGTAAGCGACGGCACGGTCATACTTGGTTTTGTCGGACGATTCCGCCAAAGCCAAAGCGAGTCCCTGTTTTGCCATGAGGTCATTGGGAGCTGTCAGCACGGCATCCTGAAAATATTTTTCCGCCTGAGTGTAATCTTTTTTATACAGTGCAATGGTTCCCTGAATGGTAAGGTTTTCGATGTGTTTCGGTTCCACCGAAACCGCTTGTTTGATCAATTTTTCCGCCTGACCGAGATTCCCCCACAATAAAGAAAAACTTGCCGCCAAACGCAGAGCCGCGGCGTCCTTTTCCATTGCCGGAAGCGATTCCGACAGGGTTTGGACCGCTTCTTCACGGTGTCCCTGAAGATTTTGCATCTGAGCGACGAGGAGCTTGGGATGAGGAATTTTGGCACCTTTTTGAATCGCTTCCTCGAAATACTTGAGCGAATCCTCCGGATTTTGCAAGTGAAAGCAGACATAACCGAGGTCCGTCAGATGTTTCGGATTGTCCGGGGCAAGAGGCAGCAAAGTTGTGAGATGTTCTTTCGCGGCTTTCCAATCCCTTCGCGACATTGCAATCAACGTGTAGAGCGATTCCGTTCCGATTTGGAGCGGCTTATACCGTTTGGAGTCCTTCGGAATGTTCTTTTCGAGAAGTTCCGCCGCCCGTTCCGCCAAAAGAGCCGCTTCCGTCAGGCGGTTTTCCGCACCGGCAAAATTTCCAAGCTGCAAAAACGCTTCCGGGTCGTCCGGCGACTCATAGGCCGCAACCTCCAGCCAGTAACGGACTTCCGACAACTGACCGGAACCGGAAACAAGCTGTGCGATGAAAAGTCCCGCGGGTTGAAGTTCAGGATATTTCTGACGGGCATCGTCAAATTTCTTTTTGGCTCCCTGGATGTCTCCCTTCGCGTAAAGGGCTTTCGCTTCCTCAATTTCTTGTCTCTCCGATTGGACTTCGTTCGTCTCTTTTGCGTCACCTGGGGATTTTAGCGGCATCGGAGGAGTCTGCGGCGCGGAATTCGGAGCGGCGGACTTTTGATTTGCCGCAGGCGACGGATTTTTGGAAGAGGAACCAATAGAAGGGATTTTGACTGTCTGTGCCGACAAAAATTCAACGGGCACAACCAATATTAACAGAAACATCAAGACTTTGAAACACATTTTCATGACAAACACCTCCGAATATGGATTTTGGCCCGGTTTTAACAGCGGGCTTTAATGTCCATTATAGCATATTTTGAGAGCGGTGGCTAAAACAGTGTGTACGGTTGCATCACAGCACCGGTTTCAGCGGCGGACACGGAAGCGGCAACGTGACGCGTCCGACGGTGGCCTCAAAATCAATGGTGATCGTTTTCTCATCCTCTTTGGTGACACTCTCCACAAGTCCGCGGCCGTAATCCTTGTGCCGGACAATCATTCCCGCTTCGAATTTCGGTTTTCGCGGTTTCTTTGCTTTCGGCGGCTCCTTTCCGGAAAACGCCGCACTTTCCGCTCCGGCTTTCCTCTTTTTCACCGGTTCCGCAAAACGGTTCTGAAGTTCGGCGGCGGTGGTCAGATGGAGTTTGATGTCCTTTTTCACCTTTTTTTTCGGAGAAGAGGATTCCTCTTCCATGCCGTACACCGGCACTTCGTCGACGTATTCCGGATCAACTCCTTCGCCGTCCCATTGGGAAACCGGTTCGTCAATGATTTTGGAATCCCCCATGACACCGATGTCGTTCGGAGAGTCAAAATGGTCCAGGGTGTCATGCGGAAGTTCCAGCAGAAACCGGCTCAAAATACTGACGCTGTAATTACCGCGAAACTCCCGGTATTGAGTGCGGCTCAAACGGAGTTCCTCCTCGGCACGGGTGATTCCGACAAACATCAGGCGGCGTTCCTCTTCCAACTGCATGTCATTACCGGACGACCGGTCGTGCGGAATGATTCCTTCTTCGACGGCAATCATGTAAACCACGGGAAATTCCAGCCCCTTGGCCGCGTGGAGCGTCATCAGCGAAACACGATCCCCCTGATCATCCCAGGCGTCCACGTCACTTGCCAAAGCGACCTGTTCCAGAAACACCCTCAACGGACTTTCTCCGGAAGGATTTTCTTCGGGATTTTCACGGTATCTTTTGTCAAACTCACGGGCTTCCGTGACGAGTTCCTCAATATTGGCGAGCCGCTGCTGATCCTCTTCGTCATCCGACCCGTTGAATTGGGCGTCATACTGCGTGGCGTCAAGAATCTGACGCAGCGTGTTCTCGACCGTACCGTCATAGGAACGGTGGAACCTGTCGAACATCGTGACGAAATCCAGTACCGAACGCTTCACCCGGGCGGAAATGCCGGGAATCCTGTTGACATCGCGCGATGCTTCAAAAAGCGACGTGCCGAGATGGTCGGCATGGAGAGCGATCCGTTCCAGCGTCGTCTTGCCGATTCCCCGCCGCGGTTCATTGATGATCCGCAGAAAAGAGATCGTATCACGCGGGTTCTCCAACAACTGCAAGTACGCCACAAGGTCTTTGATTTCCTTACGGTTGAAAAATTCAAGACCGCGCACCAGTTGAAACGGCACTTTTTCCCGCCGCAAAGCATGTTCAAAATTCCGCGACAGAGCGTTCATCCGGTAGAAAACGGCGTAATCTTTCGGACGGCGTTTCCCCGCGGCGATTTCCTGTGCGATTTCCCGGGCAATGTGATCCGCTTCCTCGTGCTGATTCTCGTATCGGAGAACACGGACAGGCACGCCTTCCGGATTTTCGGTGAACAAATCTTTCTTTTTGCGATGGACGTTGTACGAAATCAGTGCCGCCGCCGCTTCGAGAATCCGTTTCGTGCTCCGGTAATTCTCTTCCAGCCGGATGGTTTTGACTTCTTCAAAATCCTTCTCAAAGTCGAGAATGTTCCGTATATCGGCTCCCCGCCAGCCGTAAATCGACTGGTCAGGATCGCCCGTGACGGCAAGATTCCGGTAATTCATCGACAGCGACCGGGCAATGCTGTACTGGGCAAGATTCGTATCCTGATATTCATCGACCAGAATATAGCGGAACCGGTTGTCCAAAGCGTCACGGACCTCTTCATGCGACCGGAGCATCACCGCGATGTGCAGGAGAAGATCGTCAAAATCGACGGCGTTGGCTCTTTTCAGAGCGTCCTGATAAGCAGGGTAAACATCCTCGACAATGCTTCCCAAAAGATGACCTTCTTTCGGTTTGTACTGCGGCGGCAGCACCAGTTTGTTCTTCGCGGAGCTGATCGCCGCGGCAATCTGACCGGAATTGACCCCGGCAGGCAGCCGTATTGATCCCAAAATGCCGTCGAGAAGTTTTTTGCTTTCGTCGGTGTCATAAATGGTGAAATTCCGTTCGAGTCCGGCAAGCGGCGCATTTTGACGGAGTATCCAACTGCAAAACTTGTGGAACGTTCCAATCCATATCCGTGTGTTCGGAACAAGCGTTTCCAGGCGGATTTTCATTTCCTCCGCCGCTTTGTTGGTGAATGTCAGTGCGAGTACCTGACTTGGATAGACACCGTGATGCAGCAGCCATGCGACACGATGCGTTACGACCCGTGTTTTACCGCTTCCCGGCCCCGCCAGCACCAGAAGCGGCCCGTCCTGATGCGTTACCGCTTCCCGCTGCGAAGCATTGAGTCCTTCAAGGAGAGAAGAGTTCATCCGTTTTTGTCCCGATAATGAAAAACATGACTTGTCTGGAAAGTCCCATTATACACAGCAACCGCAGCGGGGGCAACGTGCCGTTGCATCGCAGCCGGCAGCGTGGCACGCTGGCCGCCTGCTTTTCGCTCAAAAACACGTGTGAAATAAGAATTTAGGGGGTGTAATCCTGATTTGAGGAGTAATATTTGCCTCCGGCGGCCAACGCGAGGGCGTTGGATCCCAATAGGCTCACGCTCACTGCGTTCGGTTCGCCCTCTGATGGCCATAATACTCCTATATAGATCCAGAAGATCCAGACTTTCCAAT
>JAISQK010000172.1 GCA_031274255.1 Planctomycetaceae bacterium
GCTTTTCCAGCCTCGCCTCGTTGAAATCCACATTGGCGAATTCTTCCGCCATATTGAAACTTTCCCCTCCAGACATATCGCCCTCCCAAGTTTTTGTTCATTATATCATAGTGTTTAGGAAAAGTGGAAAATTTATGGGTCAAGTTTAGCTCTTCAGGGAACAAAAAAGAAAAAAGGTGAGTGGTTCGAAAAAGCCGATACACAACCAAGAATCGGACAGACGCCCGTTTCAGAATTTTTTTGGCCCCCCGCTACGTCGCCGACAGCGGGTCACTCACCGATTACCATTGCAAAATCATCTTGCGATCATCCTACAATGTGTTCCCTAAATGTCAATGATTACTATGTTTATGATAAAATTTTTTGTGACACATTAATCGTTACCTGCGTGTTAGGCAGCTAACAAAAATTAGTATAACATATTATACCGTACTGAACCGCGGGTAAAAGAAGAGCAATCAAAATCCCGATGATTGCAATCACCACAAGAAGCTCCACCAAGGTGAAAGCCGTCCTAATACAGTACAGACAGCCCCCCCCCTATTTTAACATTTTCTAACAGCTTTTTCATAAAAACCTCTCTTCGCAAATTCAAATTGATTGAAAAATCGTACGCTACAGGTTTCATATTAATCCATCACCGTAAAAAAGTCAAGAGGCAAAATGGCGGGGAAGCGAAAATTTCTCAAAAAGTTATATGCCGCGTTTGGACAACAGTTTTCTGAAACCGATTATTTTTATGTGGAGTGATCTGTGAACGATCAGTTCCCAACAGTCCGACCAACATAAAAAACAGATGAAACGGAACGGGGATATTACTGCAATGACCGCAGGCAATTCCCCGAACACCCTATATTGTCCACCTTACATGTTTATCACAGACAGCGTATTTTTAAAGATAATGTGCCGGAACTATCGTTTTTCCGCGATCCAGTCGGTATGGAACGGGCCTTCGTCCGGTTTGTCGGTCCGTTTGTAAGTGTGGGCGCCGAAATAATCCCGCTGGGCCTGCAGGAGATTTGCCGGAAGCGTCTCACTGCGGTAACTGTCGTAGTACGAAAGTGCCGACATGAACGCCGGAATCGGAATTCCAAGCTCCACTGCCGTCTTGATGACATTCCGCCAGGCATCCTGCGAGTCGGCGACGATTTTCCTGAAGTAGGGATTGAGCAGCAGATTTTCGAGGTTCCCGTCGGCATCGAAGGCTTCCTTGATCCGTTCGAGGAACACCGCACGGATAATGCAGCCTCCCCGCCAAAGCAGAGCAATGTCACCAAAGTTGAGCGGCCAATCGTATTCTTTGGCAGCGGCCATCATCTGCACATAACCTTGAGCGTAACTGCAAATCTTCGAAGCGTAAAGAGCCTGCCGCACCTGTTCGGCGAACGCTTTGGCGTCACCCTTGTAGGTGCCGTTCGGTCCGGCGAGAACTTGCGACGCGCGGACACGGGCATCCTTCATCGCCGAAATACAGCGGGCATAAACCGCCTGCGTCACGAGCGTGCTGGGAGCACCGAGGTCAAGGGCAAGCTGACTCATCCATTTTCCTGTGCCTTTCGCACCGGCCGTGTCGAGAATCAAATCAACGAGCGGCTTACCGGTTTCCTTGTCTTTTACGCTGAAAATATCGCGGGTGATTTCGATGAGATAGCTGTTGAGTTCCCCTTGATTCCATTCCGTGAACACGTCGTAAAGCTGTTCGTTCGTGTAGCCGAGAGCGAATTTCAACATCCAATACGCTTCACAAATGAGCTGCATATCGCCGTATTCAATGCCGTTGTGTACCATTTTGACGTAATGCCCGGCTCCTCGGGGTCCGACCCATTCGCAGCACGGAATACTCTTGTCCGGCCCGACTTTCGCGGAAATCGACTGAAAAATGTCCTTCACCAACGGCCAGGCATCAGGCGAACCGCCCGGCATCATCGACGGTCCGAGCCGAGCTCCTTCCTCGCCGCCGGAAACTCCGGTTCCGATGTAGAGGAGTCCTTTTTGTTCGACGATTTTGGTACGGCGTTCGGTGTCGAGAAACTGTGTGTTGCCGCCGTCAATGATGACATCCCCCGGTTCAAGAATCTCAAACAACTCGGCGATAACGCCGTCAATGGCCGCTTTCTCCGGATACAACGCCAATTCCGGAGCCGGTACGGCGTCTTTCGACTGAATCATCATCATCACTTTCCGGGGCCGCTTGAGCTGAGCAGCCAATTCTTTAAGAGAATGACAGCCGACAAGTTTGTCCCCTTTCGACTTCACTTCGTCAAGAGCCATGAAATCATCGACCTTGCTTGTTGTACGGTTGAAAACCGCAACATTAAACCCGTGATCGACCATATTCAGGACAAGATTCTGCCCCATGACCGCCAACCCCATCAAACCAATATCGTACTTACCGGACATTTCTGTGTGTTCCCTTTTTGATAACTTGAGTTAAAATGATACTGTAAAGGACCTCCAAACCATTTATTGTAAGCGGTTTTGTCCAAAAAGGCAAGAGTGAGGGGGCAAACAGAATTCTCCATTTCTTTTGTGCAATATTCGATACATATTTCTTTTATCTCAGTACTTTTAAATATTTTTCCCCTTTTTCTTTTTTGTCTCTTGACTTTTCTTTCTTTTTTGATTAATATGACTCTCTGGTGTTACGATTTTTCAATCAATTTGAATTTGTGAGAAGGAGTTTTTTATGAAAAAACTATTGTTGTGTCCAAAATGTCAAAATGGGGGGGGGGGGTAGTCTGTGCGGCTTCCCGTATCATAGAAACCAATGCTGCAGATGCAAATGTTGTCGATACGAAATGCACTGCAAACACTGCTCAAAGCTCTTTTGCCCGTTCAAATTTCACTGTCCGGTCTGTTTTGACTGCCCGATTCGGTTTTACCCTTGTCGAGCTTCTTGTGGTGATTGCAATCATTGGTATTTTGATTGCTCTTCTTTTACCCGCGGTTCAAGCCGCACGCGAAGCCGCAAGACGAATGCAGTGCAGCAACAATCTCAAGCAGCTCGGTCTGGGAATTCACAATTTCCACGATTCGAATAAAAAGTTGCCCGCCGGAATGGCGACGATTCATCAATCGCCCAGCAATGGGCAAGGGAGGTTTGGTACCTTGATACAACTGTGTCCCTATCTGGAACAGCAGGCGATGTATGACGCTTTCAGAAACAAAACCAATTGTGATGATATCGCCGCGAATTGTCCTACGGAGGCGGTCAATGTCACGATTGCCGGTTTTGTTTGTCCGTCAAAATCCGGCGAA